>NZ_JAUEIQ010000004.1:0-211898 GCF_030385545.1 Collinsella ihumii
AGGGCGGCTCGGTCGAGGTCGAGCCGGTCCCCGCCGGCGAGACGGCGACCGTGGTGTGCGAGCCCGAGCCCGGCCAGGAGGTCCGCAACGTCGTCGTGACCGACTCCGAGGGCAACCCCGTCGAGACCACGACCGACGAGGACGGCAACGTCACGTTCGAGATGCCCGAGGGCGGCGCGACGGTCGAGGTCGTCTTCGGCTGCGACGGCGGCGAGCTGTGCGGCACGCACGCGTTCCCCGACATCGACCAGGACGAGTGGTACCACGACTCCGTCGACTGGGCGATCGAGGGCGGCGTCTTCCACGGCTACGATGACGGCACCTTCGGCCCCGACGACGTCCTCACCCGCGAGCAGGCGGCAGCCGTGCTCTACAACTACCTGGGCGGCGAGCCCGGCGCCCCCGATTCCGGCCTCGGCGACGTGTCCGACGACTGGTACACGGATGCGGTTAACTGGGCCGTGGAGAACGGCATCATGACCGGCTACGAGGGCGCTGGCGCCTTCGGCGTGGGCGACGCGCTCACCCGCGAGCAGTTCTGCTCCGTGGTCGCCAAGGCCGTGGGAGCCGACCTGGAGGGCGTCGACGCCTCGGTGCTCGACGGGTTCTCCGACGCCGACTCGGTCTCGGGCTGGGCTAGGAGCGCTGTCGCCTGGGCCGTCGAGGCCGGCGTCGTCAACGGCGTCGAGAACCCCGACGGCACCCGCAGCCTCCAGGGCGCGCGCGACATCACCCGCGCCGAGATGGCCGCGATGATGAAGAACGCCGTGGACGCGGGGGTGCTCACGACCGCGTAAAGACAACTGTCACCTAATCATCGATGCCCGGGGCGGAAATGATTTCCGCCCCGGGCATCTGTCATCTGCAACCGTTCTCAACGGCGGGGCCAGACGTTACGCCCCCATCTGGTAGAGCGTGAACGCCAGGTTGCCGTCGTCATCGTAGCGTGCGTCGACGATGGCGGTGCCGCTGTAGACAACGTTTGAGCTGGCGCCGAGCGCGTCCAGCATGTCGGTCAGCGGCAGGCCCAGCGTGTCTTGAGAGATCTCTGCCGGAATGCGCGATGTCGTCGGCTTGTACATATTAAAGGCGACCTCGTAGCGGTTGTTCCCCTGGTCGGTCACCGATGTTACGACCGCTACGTTTTGGATGGGGTAGCTCGTCCCCTCGTTGTCGATGTAGTAGTACCAGCCGTCGCGCACCTCGCTGCCACCGGTGGTGAGCTGCTGGTCGGTAAAGGTGAGGCCCACGTAGCGGCTCATGAGGCTGTTGAAGTAGTCGACGTCGACGCGCTTGGTGTATCCGAGCTCCGCCATGGGGTCGCTCGCGTCCACGTCCTCGAGATACGGATTGGCGTTGTAGGACATGTGGCGCTGCATGAACAGAATCAGATCCTGTTGCTGCGGCACGCTGAGCTCCTCGTCGCGGTTGAAGTGGTCCTGCACGTTGAATCCCGAGGCGAGCTCGCAGAAACTCGTGATGAGGACGTTGAGTTCCTGGTAGTCGGACGTGCGGTTCAGGTCGATCGTGATGGAGCTGGGGGTCACGGGCGTTTCGGGCTCGACGGGGGTTTCCGCCTCGGATGCGGTGTCGGCGGGCTGCTCCTCCACCGTCGTTACCCGGGTGCTATCGAACAGACCGAAGCCCCCTGTCACCAGTCCTGCGATGCCGATGATGAACACGGCGGCGGCTATCGTCACCAGAGCGGCCATGGGCGCCTTGGATTTCGGCGCCGTATGCGTTTGGTCGGAATAGGAGTTGACGGGGTTGACCGGCACTTTTTCAGGGGCGGTGACGACCGGCTGCGGGGCAGGTTGCGGTGCGGCGCTTCGAAGCGGCGTGCCGCACTTGGTGCAGAATTTGGCGTCGTCTGGAACACGTGCTCCGCAATGCTGGCAAAACATGCTGCCCCTCCCCGTGAGTCCTGTTCTGCGAGCATTGTAACAGCCGTGCAGGAAGATCGCTGAGCCGCAGCGGCTTATTAACCCTACTTGCCTTCCTGGTTTGAACGCTTTGTTTCGGAGTCCGTTTTGTCTTGAGGCTTCGGGACTGCTTGGGGGATGGGACGAGGCGGCGAGGCGAAGAGGTGACATTTTCGCCCAGCGACGACACCGATCCGTTCATTCATGAAATAGTTGGGGTGCCAAACAATGGAATCCTGGGCAAACGCTGATAATGCCTCCGTTCATTCATGAATGAGCGGGATCAATGAGGTGCCGGACGATTCTGTCGCTGCGAATCTGCCGTGGGGGCGGTCCGGAACGCGCGGGGAGGACGTTGTATCCGCCCGGGTGCAAAACCGCACCTTGCTAAAACCTTTTACCAACGTACGCGGATGTCTCGTTTTGATTTTGGTATCAACTCACGGGCTAAAAGGGCCGCTTCAGGGCGAATCCGAGGCCCTTCCCGGGGCCTCTGGAACCGGTCGAACGAAGAAACCGCAGGTCAAAGGCTTGTCAGATATGGCCGTTTCCCATCCATACTTGCTGAGTTGATACCAAATTCATTCTGAAAAAATAATAACCCTCGTTTTCCTGCGCTTTTGCGGTGAAGTTTCCCCACCGGGCGGTGCCGAGTTCACATCGCGCTCGCTGCGCGGTGGCGTGGGTGCAGGGTTGAGCCGCGCCCCGGTCGCCCCAGGCCGCGCAGAACCGAAAAAGCCCCTGCGGCGGCATCCGTTGCAGGGGCTTTCGGTCCGAGAATCGTCAGATTGCCGTGGTTTACAGCGGCAGCGCGGTCATCTGGGTGTAGACGCGGGTCTGGTACTCGCGGTCGAGGTCGTACAGGCCCTTGGGGTCGCAACCGAACAGCTTCATGTTCGTGATCATGTCGCGGGCGTTGGCCTCTTCCTCGCCCTGCTCCTTCACGAACCAGTCGAGCATCTGCATGGCGCGGATGTCGTGGGCCTCGTGGGCGACCTCGTAGCAGTGGTGGATGAGGCTCGTCACGTACTCCTCGTGCTCAAGACCGGCCTCGAGCGGGGCGAGGTCGTTGTCGAAGGTCTTGTCGGGCTGGGCGATGGCCTTCATCGTGGGCTTGAAGTCGTTGTCGAGCAGGTAACGACGCAGCGCCATGGCGTGATCCATCTCTTCCTTGGCCTGGATCTCGTACCAGTTAGCAAAGCCCTTGAGGCCACGATCCTCGTAGTAATCGGCAAAGGTGAGGTACAGGTAGGAGGAATAGAGCTCCTTGTTGATCTGGTCCTCGAGAACCTCGGCGACCTTCTCATTGATTGCCATGTGCATCGTCTCCTTATCAACGTCGCAGTCGGGGCGCAAATCGTCATGTTCGCGCCGTCGAACAAAGTATACCCTCTCGCACGGACATGAACGCCCTTCGCGGCGCTGCGCACTCTAGGTACAATATGCTCAAACGAGAGCGTCCCTTACTTGAAAGGCCTGCTTATGAGCATCGTTTCCGGCCACGTTGGCCTGCGCGCCCGTCATGTGCTCGCGGTGGTGGCGTGCGCCCTGTGCATGTTGGTCCCCGCTGCGGCCTATGCCGACTCCTTCGAGATGCCCGCCGTCGGTATCCACGCGACGGTCCAGCCCGACGGCACGCTTGCGGTGACCGAGACGCGCACGTTCGAGTTCGACGATGACATCAACGGCGTGTATTGGACGATCCCTACCTCCCAAAACGAGCAGGGCGCTGAATCTTCCGTCCAGATCTCCGACGTCTCCGTTGCCGAAGACGGCGCCACGATCCCGTTTGCTCCCGCGCAGAGCGCCGAGGCAGGCGAGAGCGGCGTGTATACCGTGTCGACGTCCGAGGACGGGCTGGAGCTCAAGGTCTTCACGCCCCAGGAGGACGGCGACACCGCGCAGGTCACGGTCTCCTATCGCATGACGGGCGCCGTGATGGCCTGGGTCGACACCGCGGAGCTGTACTGGCAGTTCGTCGGCCCGGATTGGGAGGAGGACTCCTGCGACGTCGAGCTGACCGTTGATTTCGCCGGAGCCTCGGCATCTTCGGCATCGGACGGCTCGAGCCTGCACGCGTGGGCGCACGGCCCGCTCGACGGTACGGTCACCATCGACGAAGCCGCGCATGCCGTTCGCTGCGCGGTGCCGCGCGTTCATGAGGGGGAGTTCGCCGAGGTTCGCGCCGCGTTCCCGGTATCGTGGGTGCCGACCCTGCAGGCTTCTGCCGAGATCCGCCTCGACAAGATCCTCGACGAGGAGCAGGCATGGGCGGAGGAGGCGAACGCGCGCCGCGAGCAGGCGCGCACCGTCCTCGCTGCGGGAAGCGTCGCGCAGGTCGGCCTGCCCGCGCTGTTTCTCGCGATCATCGGCTATCTCAAGTTCACGCGCGGGCGCAGCCCCAAGCCGGTGTTCCAGGAGACCTATTTCCGCGATGTGCCGTCTGCCGATCACCCCGCGGTCATCGCGACGTTCATGGACGACGGGGACGTGCCGAACCGCGCGTTCGTGGCGACGCTCATGAAGCTGACCGACGACCGCGTCATCTCCCTCGACGTGCAGGCCATCGAGGAGGACGGGCTGTTCGGCACGAAGCAGCGCGACGAGTACCGGCTGCACCTGGTCGACCGCGATGCCGCGACCGATTCCATCGACCGCGCAGCGCTCGACCTGTATTTCGGCGATGCTGAGGACGGGGTCACGGAGATACGCTTCGACCAGATGAAAGATGCCGCGGCCGATGACGCCGAGGGCTACAACGATCGCGTCGAGAACATGAAGGCGGAGATCCGGGCGGCCCTGGAGATGAGGATGCTCGTCCGCACCGACGGCGGTTCGTTCAAGGCGGTCGCCGTGGGCATCGCCGCCGCGCTGTTCATCGCGTCGCTCGTCTTCTTCTTTGCGACCGACCTCGCGAACTTTCCGGCCTTCATCATCTCGACGGCCCTGCTTGTGGTGGCCGTCGTCGTCGCCATGACGTATCGCGTGTACTCGCAGGAGGGCGTTGAGCTGCGCGAGCGCTGCGAGGCCCTCAAGCGGTGGCTCGAGGACTTCACGCGCCTGAACGAGGCGGTTCCGGGCGATCTGGTGCTGTGGAACAAGTTGCTGGTCATGGCGGTCGCCCTGGGCGTGTCCGACGAGGTGCTGCGCCAGCTCGCCGATGCCGTTCCGCGCGACCTGCGCGAGGACGCATACGGCGGCTACTATTACCCGATCTACTGGTGGTGCTATCCCCACGGCCGCCTGCATGCGCCGACGCACGAGATGAACGAGGTCCAGACGGCATCCATGGCAGAGGTCGCGACGAGCCTCGACAGCTCGGGGGCGGGCACGGGAGGCGGCTTCTCCGTCGGCGGAGGCGGCGGTGTCGGCGGTGGCGGAGGCGGCACGTTTTAGGAAAGCGCCGATCGCCTGCTTTTGCGCCGGGTGCCCCTATTCGCTATGGGGCGCCCGGCGCGTCGCTGCTCAGCTCGAGAGGTCCAGGCTGTAGAGGTACATCTCGCGCGGGAGCAGGTGGCGCTCCTCGCGTGTCGCGCGGTGCGTCGCGATGCGCTTGAGCCCGCGCTGCTCGTAGAACTTCCAGGTGCAGTCCGTGTCGGTGCACAGGTACGTCTCCGTGAACCCGCATGACGCCACGTAGGAGGAGGCGGCATCGAGCAGCACGGAGCCGATGCCCAGATGCTGCGCCGTCGAAGCCACGGCGAGCAGCGTGATCTCGCTATCGGTGTTGATGCCCGCGCGGCCGATCATGTCCTCGTTGACGCGCACGGACGCCTCGATGAAGTCGCGATAGCGCCGCTGGGCGTCCGGGTCGATCGCGCGCATCTGTTCCATGAAGTCGCTCGAGGCGTCGAGCCAACGCCTCTCCCAGCTGCCGTCGACGGCGCCGGCGCGTGCCAGCACGATGCCGCATGGCGTATCGTCGATACGTGCGACCTGGGAAAACGTCGAGGTGGAGAGGCAGCAGGCAAGATCGTCGCACGCCTCGAGGTAGTTGTAGGCGTCGTTGGCGCTCCTCGCATGCCAATGGAGCTGCATGATGGCTGCGAGCTCGTCGAAATCGGTTTCATCGAAAGGGCGGTACGAGACCTTTGACACCATGCCGGCTCCCGTGCGGTCGATGCGTATCGTTACATGTCGGTTCTACCACCACATGCCCTCCGAGATATGACGTCTTCGTGTTCACCTCCGTTCGGAGGCGCTTTTCCTCATGAGCGCCACGGCATCTTGGCATTTTCTTCAAAATGTCCCGCACGTTCCGGTCGGCCTGCAGGCGTTGCGCTACATTAGAAAGGTAGTTCGCCCGTTGAAGGTACGACCGCCGCGGGCGCCAACAAGAAGGAGGGGTTGCATGGCAACAGACGTGAAGATCAAGCGCGCCTTGATCTCGGTGACCGACAAGACGTGGGTCGTCGAGTTCGCTCGCGAGCTGCAGACCGTCTACGGGGTGGAGATCATCTCGACGGGCGGCACGGCTCGCGCACTGGAAGAGGGCGGCGTCACCGTCATCCCTATCGAGGAGTACACCGGGTTCCCCGAGATGATGGACGGCCGCGTGAAGACCCTGCATCCCAAGGTGCACGGCGGCCTTCTGGCCCGTCGCGACGACCCCAAGCACATGGCGGAGGCCGCTGAGCACGGCATCGGCATGATCGACATGGTCGTCGTGAACCTGTACGAGTTCGAGAAGACCGTGGCGAACCCCGACGTCACCTTCGCCGACGCCATCGAGCACATCGACATCGGCGGTCCTTCGATGCTGCGCTCCGCTGCGAAGAACGCCGACTCGGTGACCGTTGTGTCCGACCCGTCCGACTACGCCGGCATCCTGACCGAGATGGCCGCCCACGATGGCGCCACGACGCTCGAGACCCGTCGTCGCCTGCAGCTGAAGGTCTACCAGACCACGGCCGCCTACGACACCGCGATCTCCACGTGGCTCGCCGCCCAGGCGTCCGAGGCGTCTGAGCAGGCGGAGCCGCCCGCGTCGTTCGACCTGCGCCTGGAGAAGGTCGACGACCTGCGCTATGGCGAGAACCCGCAGCAGACCGCCGCGATCTACCGCTTTGCCGACGGCTTCGCGCAGAAGGGCTCCTCGGCGAACCCGCTGGTTGGGGCCGAGCAGATCCAGGGCAAGCCGCTGTCGTACAACAACTACCTGGACGCCGACGCCGCCTGGAACCTCGTGCGCGAGTTCGACGGTCCCGCCTGCGTGATCCTGAAGCACCAGAATCCGTGCGGCTCCGCCACGGCGGACGACATCACGACCGCCTACGACATGGCCTTCGCCTGCGACCCCAAGAGCGCCTTCGGCGGCATCATCGCGTGCAACCGCGAGGTCCCCTTCGAGCTCGTCGAGCACTTCGCCGACGAGAACAAGCAGTTCGTCGAGGTCATCATCGCCCCGAGCTACACGCCCGAGGCGCTTGAGCGCATGGCCAAGCGTCCGAACCTGCGCGTGCTCGCGACCGGTGGCGCCGCGGGCCATGCCGCCCTCGAGCTTCGCTCCGTCGACGGCGGCGTGCTCGTGCAGTGCGTGGACACCGTGGCCGAAGACCCGGCAACCTTCACCTGCCCGACCGATCGCAAGCCGACCGACGCCGAGATGGCCGAGCTCATGTTCGCGTGGCGCGTCTGCAAGGGCGTGAAGTCCAACGCCATCCTCATCTCCAAGAACAACGCCGGCATCGGCATGGGCCCCGGCCAGCCGAACCGCGTGGACTCCGCGCTGCTCGCCTGCGAGCGCGCCGAGGACGCGTGCGAGCGCATGGGCTGGGAGAAGGGCGGCTTCGCCTGCGCGTCCGACGCCTTCTTCCCGTTCCGCGACAACGTCGACGTGCTCGCGGCCCATGGCGTGACCTGCATCATCCAGCCCGGCGGCTCCAAGCGCGACGATGAGTCCATCGAGGCGTGCAACGAGCATGGGATCGCGATGGTGTTCACCGGCGCCCGCCACTTCCGCCACTAACTGCGGCCGGCGCGAGCTGTCCTAACGGGGTGCGGCTGCGGTCGCGCCCCGTTTTTGTTCTCTACGAGAAAGTGAGTTCGATGAGCGAGTTCGATAGCGAGATATTCTCCACACCGCAAGAGCAGCGGGAATACGAGGAGTTCTGCGAGCAGCAGGAGCGCGAGCAGACGTTCTCGCTCGATCAGCCCGCACTTGTGTGCCGCTGGCGCATGGCCCATCGCCGCGTGCCGCTGCTCAACCGCCATATTCGCGCGCTGTCGCGGCGCACGGTCAACGGTGCGCCGCTCGCCCGCAACATGCTCTCATGGGCCAAGCAGCATGTGGAATGGTCGCTGGCGGAAGGCGAGTACGACGATCCGTGCGGCGTGCTCATGATGGTCGTCGACGTGAACGGCAACGCCGCGATGACGGTCGGCGCCTACGAGCCGCTGGAGGATACGTCCGCTGCCGCGCTGGCATCGCGGGCGTCCCTCGCGCGCGCCGAGCGCGATGAGACCGGCGTGGCGCCCGAGGTGCTCTGCGCGGTGGCGGACGGCTCGCTTATCGTCGACGCGGCGCCCGATGAGCCCCTCTGCGGCGCCATGACGCTCGTCGAGCAGCTGGCGGAAACCTGCGGGCATAACGTCGTGCATGCCGAGGGGTCTCTGCCGGCCGGTACCGTCCTGCTCGTCTCCGACGAGCACGGCGTGGTGCCCGCAAGCGATGCGTCCGCCTCGGACGCCGACGCTGCCTTCGTCAAGCTCCTGACAGACGGCGTGGCCAAGCTCTTCGCTTAGGGACGCGCTGGCCAATTCATTCCCCGGCGGTCGGCCTCGTCCCAAAAAGCGTCGCGCGCGGCATAATGGAGGCAGGCGACAACACGACAGGAGGGGCCGCATGGCGTTGATCTATATCGTCGAGGATGACGAGCCGATTCGGCACGAGCTGGCGCAGGTGCTCGCGCGCAACGGGTACCGGACGGCGGCGTGCGAGACGTTCGACCATGTCGTGGACGACATCGTCGCCGCGGCTCCCGATCTCGTGCTGCTCGATTTGACCCTGCCGGGCACCGACGGGCAGTTCGTCTGCCGCGAGCTGCGCGAGCATTCCGAGGTCCCCATCATCGTCCTGACATCGCGCGTGACCGAGATCGACGAGGTCATGAGCATGACGATGGGCGCCGACGACTTCGTGTCCAAGCCCTACAGCTCGCGCGTCCTCGTCGCCCGAATCCAGGCCTTGCTGCGGCGCGTGTCCGTGGCGCCCGAGCGCAACGTCATCTCCCACAACGGCGTCGAGCTCGACCTGGCGCGCTCCGTCGCCAGCGCGAATGGCAAGCAGGTGGAGCTCACCAAAAACGAGATGCGCATCCTGTCGCTGCTCATCAAGCACGCCGGCACGATCGTGTCGCGCGAGGCCATCATGCGCGACCTGTGGGATTCCGACGCCTTTGTGGACGACAACACGCTCACGGTCAACATCAACCGCCTGCGCAACACGCTCGAGAAGATCGGCGTCACGGGGTACCTCGCCACGCATCGCGGGCGCGGCTACTCGGTGTAGGGGGCCGCATGTCGTACTGGTCGTATCTCAAGTCGTCCTACCTCAACGTGTTCATCGTGGCGGCGACGGCGATGCTTTGCTGCTTCATGCTGGTGGTGGCGGGGACCGGCTTGGCGATCGCCCTGCTCGTGGCGGCCTTGATCGTGTTCGCGGGTATCTTGGAGAGCGTCACGTCGTATCTGCAGCGCCGTTCGTTCTACCGCGATCTGAGCGCGGGCGCTGCCGATGTCGAGCACCCGCTTTGGATCACCGAGATGATCTATCGCCCGGATTTCATCGAGGGCGAGATCGTCTACGATGCGCTGCGCGCGATTTCAAAGGCGGCCAACGACGACGTGGCGGAGTACCGGCGCCAGACGACCGACTATCGCGAGTACGTTGAGACCTGGGTGCACGAGGCGAAGTCGCCCTTGGCCGCCGCCCACCTCACGCTCGAGAACCTTGTCGACGCGGTGCCCGCCGACGACGACGCCGAAGCGGTGCTGCGCAAGGCCGACGCCCTCGAGGAGGAGCTCGACCGCGTGGAGGGCTATATCGAGCAGGCGCTGTTCTTTGCGCGCTCCGAGACGCTCGACCGCGACTACCTCATCCGCAGCTACTCCTTAAAGGCGCTCGTGACCGCCGCGATCAAGGCGAACGCCCGGGCGATGATCGCCGCGCGCGTGGCGCCGATGCGCAAGGACCTCGATATCGAGGTCTTCACCGACGAGAAGTGGATGGAGTTCATCCTAGGGCAGCTGATCCAAAACAGCGTGAAATACGCGCGTCCCGAGGGCGCCGTCATCGAGTTCTCCGGGCGCGTGCTGCAAAGCGGGCAGGCGGACGAGCGCATCGAGCTCACCGTGCGCGACAACGGCTGCGGCGTGCCGGAGGCCGACCTGCCGCGCGTGTTCGACCGCGGCTTTACCGGCGAGAACGGCAGAGGCGGTAAGCGCTCGACCGGCATCGGGCTGTACCTGGTCTCCCGCCTGTGCGAGAAGATGGGCATCTCCGTGCGGGCGGATTCGACGGAAGGGGAGGGCTTTGCGATCACGCTCGTCTTCCCGGCCAACAAGATGCACTATTTCGAGCATTAGCAGGGTGGGGCGCATGACCCCGTCCCAATAGGCACCATCATGGAAACGGCACCCGAAGGTGCCGTTTCTGCGCGTTGTTGTTGCTCGAAAGCTACTTCACGACCAGGATGTCGCATTCCGTGCTGCGGAGCAGGAAGGTCGAGATGGAGCCGAGCAGGGCGTACTTGATCGACGAGAGGCCGCGGGCGCCGCACATCACCAAGTCGGGCTGAATCACATCGAGCATCTCGTCCTTCAGCGTCTCGCGGATGCGTCCTGCCTTGATGATGATCTCCACGCCGGCGATATCGGGGTTCTCCTCGGCTTCCTGGACCTGTTCGGCGATGGAGTTGCGGAAGGCCTCCTCGAGTCCGTTCACCAGATCGACCGGGTACGATCCGGCCGATTCGAGCGCGGTCGAGTCGATGACATGGCCGATGTAGAGTTTCGCGCCGTTGTTGGCTGCGACCTTGATGGCGCGCGCCAGCACGAAATCCTGCTGCTCGGTGCCGTCGAGCGAAACGAATACCTTGGAATAGCCCTCGTTCATGAGTACCTCCTTAAACGTATAGCGCGCACAGCGCGCCACTCGGCCTTCGTGCCTTGCTCTCGTTATACCCGCACCTTCTCCATGTTGGTAAATAATTCTGTGAACGCGCAGCTTTTTTTGCGCAGGTACGGACGGCGGGCGATAATGAGAGGTCAACGCCCCGCTCCGGCGGCGGAAAGACCTGTTCAGCGTGTGAAAGGCGTGCTTGTGGATATCATCGAGCTTGTGAAATCAGCTTTTCTCGGCGTCGTGGAGGGCATCACCGAATGGCTGCCCATCTCCTCCACGGGCCATTTGATCCTCGTCGACGAGTTCGTGAAGCTCAACGTCACCGAAGAGTTCTGGAACATGTTCCAGGTGGTCATCCAGCTGGGCGCGATCCTCGCCGTCTGCGTGCTGTTCTTCCACGACCTCAATCCGTTTTCGCCCTCGAAGGGCAAGCAGGGCCGCAAGGATACCTGGAGGCTGTGGGGCAAGATCGTGCTCGGCTGCATCCCTGCCGCGGCGATTGGCATCCCGCTCGACGACTTCATGGAGGCTCATCTCTACAACTCGACCGTGGTCGCAGCGGCCCTCATCGTCTACGGCATCGCGTTCATCGTGATCGAGAACTGGCGCGCGGCCAAGCGCCGCCGCATGATCGAGAGCGGCGAGCTCGTGGTCGGCAGGCCCGTGGGAGCGCATTTTTCCGCCCCGGCGGCGCCTGCCGAGGACGAGGGCGATACGGACTTCGGATCCATCACCACGCTTGAGGACCTGTCGTGGAAGACGGCGCTCGGCATCGGGTGCTTCCAGGTGCTGTCGCTGATCCCCGGCACGTCGCGCTCCGGTTCGACCATCATCGGCGGCTTGCTGCTCGGCTGCACGCGCACCGTCGCGTCCAAGTTCACCTTCTTCCTCGCCGTGCCCGTCATGTTCGGCGCGAGCGCGCTCAAGCTCGTGAAGTACCTCGTGGTGGACGGCGGCACGTTCGGCACGAACGAGCTGGCCATCATGGGCGTAGGCTGCCTCACCGCGTTCGTGGTGTCGCTCATCGCCATCCGCTGGCTCATGGGCTTCGTGCGCCGTCACGACTTCAAGGGCTTCGGCGTGTACCGCATCGTGCTCGGCGTGCTGGTGCTCGCGTACTTCTTCGCGATCGCTCCCACCTTGGGCCTGTAACGGTCGGTCGGCGCTCCTCACGGGGCGCACGGCGGCCCCGGCCGCGCCGGGAAGGCATGAATACGAGTTTGTCATTGTTTTTCGGTACTATCCCTACCGGTCCACGTCGGCGGCGGGACCGGTCACGAGGGCGTCTCGACATGCGGCGAGGCGCCCTCGTTGCTCTTTGGTGAGCGCAGGATACTGCGGATTGATGTCCTCGAGTGTGTCGAGGATGATCTGGGACACCAACGCGCGGGCGACCCACTTCTGGTCCGCGGGGATGACGTACCAGGGTGCCCGCTTGGTGGCGGTGCCGGCGATCATCTGCTCGTACGCGCGCTGGTAGTCGCTCCACAGCAGGCGCTCGGACAGGTCGCTTTCCGAGAACTTCCAGTTCTTGGAGACGTCGTCGATGCGCTCGAGGAACCGCTCGCGCTGCTTAGCGGCGCTGACGTTGAGGAACAGCTTGACGACGCGGTGGCCCATGCGCGTCAGGTAGCGCTCGAAGCAGCGGATGTCCTCGAACCGCTCCGAGAAATACTGGTCCTCGTCCATATCGAGGCAGCGCGCGGGCATGCGGTACGTGCGCCAGATGCCGCGCACGCGCACCACGAGGCACTCCTCGTAATACGAGCGGTTGAACACGGCGATCTTGCCGCGAGCAGGGAGGGCGGAGAAGGAGCGCCAGAGAAAGCCGTGGGTGAGGGCGAGGTTCGACGGCTGCTTGAAGTTGCGGACGTCGATGCCGATGGGGTTGATGCCTCCCAGGACGTGGCGGATCATCGAATCCTTGCCGGCGGCATCCATGGCCTGCAGGATGATGATGACGCCCTCGCGCGCATCGGCGTACAGTGCCCCCTGCAGCTCCTCGATGCGGGCCTTGTTCTCGGCGAGCAGCTGCTCGCAGGCGGGGCGCTCCTGCTTGTCGACCTTGAACGAGCAGGGCACGCGTTCGAGCTTGAAGCCCTTGCCGCTCGTGATGGTCAGGTTGCTCAGGGCTTTTTCGACCTTCATAGATTCCTCCGTCCGTCATTCGTTCTTGTTCCCCAAAAAGTGCCGGCCGAGCAGGAGGGCTGTCCACGCGTGCGGGTATACTAGTTTGGCTCAAATACAGGCCCGCCGCAGCGGGCCGCCAATCGTCTGGAGTACGCGCATGCCGTTGCCGCAACAACTACCGTGGGAGAGAAACATGCAGGTCGTCCGTGCGGCCGAGGAGCCCGCATACGAGCAGGTCCCGCTCGATGTCTACGATGCGCCCGCCCCGTCTGCGCCGGCTCGTCCCGTCGTGGATATCGACGGCTTGAATCCCGCGCAGAAAGAAGCGGTTCTCACGACCGAAGGCCCCTTGCTCGTCCTTGCGGGCGCGGGTTCGGGCAAGACGCGCGTGCTGACGTTCCGCATCGCGCACATGATCGCCGACCTGGGCGTTCGCCCGTGGCAGATCCTCGCCATCACCTTCACCAACAAGGCCGCGGCCGAGATGCGCGAGCGCCTGCAGGCCCTGCTTCCGGACGGCACGCGCGGCATGTGGGTGTGCACGTTCCACGCCATGTGCGTGCGCATGTTGCGCGAGGACGCGGACCTGCTCGGCTACACCGGCCAGTTCACCATCTACGACGACGATGACTCGCGCCGCCTGGTGCGCGACATCATGGCCGCGATGGAGATCGACCAGAAGCAGTACCCCATCAACATGATTCGCTCCAAGATCTCCACGGCCAAAAACGCCATGATCGGTCCGGATGAGATGGCGAGCCGCGCCGACGACCCCAGGACCGAGAAGGCCGCGCGCGTCTACGCTGAGCTCGAGCGCCGCTTGCGCGCCGCGAACGCCATGGACTTCGACGACCTGCTCGTGCGCGCGCTGGAGCTGCTGCGCACGCGTCCCGAGGTGCTCGAGAAGTACCAGGACCGCTTCCGCTACATCAGCGTGGACGAGTACCAGGACACCAACCACGTGCAGTACGAGATCGCGAACCTGCTCGCCGCCAAGTACCACAACCTCATGGTCGTGGGCGACGACGACCAGTCGATCTATTCCTGGCGCGGCGCCGACATCTCGAACATCCTCGATTTCGAGAAGGACTTCCCCGACGCCAAGGTGGTCAAGCTTGAGCAGAACTACCGCTCGACCGGCCACATCCTCGCCGCGGCGAACGCCGTGGTGCGCCACAACTCGCAGCGCAAGGACAAGCGCCTGTTCACCGACGCGGGCGACGGGGAGAAGATCCAGGCGTACCAGGCGAGCGACGAGCGCGACGAGGGCCGCTGGATCGCCGCGGAGATCGACAAGCTGCACGATGCGGGGACGAGCTACGACGACATCGCGGTGTTCTACCGCACGAACGCCCAGTCCCGTATCCTCGAAGACATGTTCCTGCGCGCCGGCGTGCCCTACCGCATCGTGGGCGGCACGCGCTTCTTCGACCGCGCCGAGATCCGCGACGTCATGGCGTATCTCAAGATGATCGTGAACCCCGCCGACGAGATGAGCGTCAAGCGCGTGATCAACACGCCGCGCCGCGGCATCGGGTCGACGTCCATCGCCAAGATCGACCAGCTGGCCCAGCAGAACCGCTGCTCGTTCTTCCAGGCGTGCGAGCTGGCGACGGCGGAGACGGGGATGTTCTCCGCGAAGGTCCGCAACGGGCTCGCGTCGTTTGTGGGCATCGTGCGCGAGGGCCGTCGCATGAGCGGCGAGCTCAAGGACGTCGTCGAGGCGATCGTCGACCGTGCCGGCCTGGTGCAGGCCTTCTGCGCCGAGGGGACCATGGAGGCCGAGAGCCGGGCGGAGAACATCCAGGAATTCTTGGGTGTCGCCGCGGAGTTCGAGGAGACGCACGAGGATATCGAGGGCACGCTCGAGAGTCTGGAGGAGCTGCGCGCCGCCGGCATCTCGGACCTGCCGGCTGGGGCGGGCGGATCTGGCGAGGCTTCCGCCGTGCCCGCGCAGGCCGCCGCCCCCGCCGCTCGCGACGAGCGCGATGCGTCCGACCGGCCCAACCCGCTCGACGCGCTCGCGGCGCCGCTGACGAGCGCCCAGGAGGCGCTGGCGACGATGATCGCCGGCAACAGCATGGCCGCGGCCCCCGTCGAGCCGTTGCCGGCCGCCTTGGTCGCCGACGAGATCGAGCGCACCTATGGCCCGCTCGCCTGCGCGGCCCTACCCGCGCTGCTCGAGTGGCTCGCGCTGCGCAGCGACCTGGATGCGCTGTCGGGGCAGGCGAGCGCCATCACGATGATGACGGTGCACTCGGCGAAGGGCCTGGAGTTCCCCGCGGTGTTCGTCGCCGGCATGGAGGAGGGCATCTTCCCGCACGTGGCGGGCTTCGCGGCGGCCGACGACCCGGGCAAGCTCGAGGAGGAGCGCCGCCTGGCATACGTCGCCATCACCCGCGCGCGCAAGCGCCTGTTCTTGACCTATGCGGCGACGCGCCGCACGTATGGCTCGACGCAGGCCAACCCGCGCTCGCGTTTCGTCAACGAGATCCCCGAGGAGCACATCGAGTTCTCCGGCATCGGGTCGTCCGGTTTCGAGGGCACCGGCTGGGAGAAGCGCGGCGACCGCCGCGGCACGTTCGGCTCGGGTATGGGTTCGGATATGTACGGC
Organism: Collinsella ihumii; assembly: GCF_030385545.1. Lineage (NCBI taxonomy): Bacteria > Bacillati > Actinomycetota > Coriobacteriia > Coriobacteriales > Coriobacteriaceae > Collinsella > Collinsella ihumii. Next base: position 15,791 of record NZ_JAUEIQ010000004.1, read on the forward strand.
GGGCGCGTCTTCGGCTCCCGCACGCGCTCCACGGGCGGATCGGGCGTGTCGCGCCACACGGGCATCAGCCCGGATGCCGGCCTCAAGCCCGCCACGTTCGGCAGTGGCGTCGCGCACACGACGCGTGCGAAGGCGTCCGCGTCGCCCGCGGTCGAGCAGCGCCGTCCCGATGTCGCGCGCGCGGCGGAGACGTTTGCGCCCGGTGATACCGTGAGCCATAAGACGTTCGGCACGGGAACCGTGATCTCGGCCGAAGGGGATATGATCGAGGTGCAGTTCGACAAGAGCGGCAAGACCAAGAAGCTCATGAAGGGCTTCGCCCCGATCGTCAAACTGAGCTAGTCAGGAGGTCAGCTGTGGCAGAGCATGAGAACGTACAGCCGATTGCAGCGGTCTGCTCGATCGACGGAACCTGCAGCGTGCCTGCGCCCGCATCGGACGAGGAGCGCGTCGAGCGGGAGTCGGAAATCTATCGCGAGATCGTGCGGGGGTTTCATGCCGTCGACGTGCCGGCGATCGAGGCCATGATCGCCGAGCGCCGGGATTTCTACCTGTACGTCGGCCGGGTGACCTGCCGCTGGTGCCGCAGGCTCATCCCGGTGATGGCGCCCGTGTTCGCGAAGCGCGCGATCGACGTCTTCTACCTCGATAGCACGGACAGCAAGACGGACGAGGGGCTGTCTGCGTTCAGGACGCGCTACGGCGTGACCTGGGTGCCGACGGTGCTGCACTTCGACGCGGCGGGTTCGGTGCGCGGCCTCGAGGTCGATCTCGACGTGGACGACGACACGCTGCGCGAGGCGATCGAGCGCGAACTTGCGTAGCCTGCTATTTGGCACCATCTGTCCATTTCGCCATCATGCCTGCTCAGAGCGCTTGTAAACCACTTTTTACTGCGTCGTGCGGTCCCGTCGGCTACGTTTGGGGCGTCGGATAGGCATCGAGGGGGCGGAAGACGCATGGACATCGGCAACCAGATCAGAGAACGGCGCGCCCGGCTCGGGCTCTCGCAGGATGAGCTCGCGCAGAGGCTGTACGTGAGCCGTGTCACGATCAGCCACTGGGAAACGGGCAAGACCCTTCCGGATGTTCAAAGCATGCTGCTCCTCGCGAACCTCTTCGACACCACGATTGACGAGCTGGTGAGAGGGGACGTGGACGAGATGCGCGAGATGGTCGAGAAGAGCGAGCGAAGGACGAAGGTCTTCGCGGTGGCGCTGGCGGCGGTTGAGGTCGTCGTGATCACGGCGCTCGTCGTGACGGCGGTGGCGGGGCGCGACTATCTGGAACCCGTGCTGCGCCTACTGCTCGCCGTGCTGGTGCTGGCGTTTTCGATCGCCGTGCTCGTTGCACGCCGCGGAGCCGGTGCCGAGGACGCAAAAAGCGCCGCCGATCTTCTCGGCGCGGCGACGGGCGACCCGGTCGAGGCGGCGCGCGAAAGCGGCGCCTCTCTCGGGATGCGGCTCGTGCTCCAGGTGTTCACGGGGCTCGCGGTCGGCATCGGGGTGCTTGTGGCGGGCGATGTCCTGCTTGATGCGCAGGCGTTCCGCAAGCTGGTGGTCATTCTCGGCGTTGCTGTCGCGCTTACGGCGTCTTTCGCCTTGGGGCGCTTTACGCGTCCGGTATGGACAGCGGCCATCCTGCCGGCGCTTTGGGTCATGAGTGCTGCCGCCCTCGGAGTTGTGACGGGCGGCCTCGACTCTCCCCGCGACTGGCTTGTCATCGCAGGCGGCGCAGTCGTGTTGCTCGTGTTCTGGGTGATCGCAAGAAGGCGCACAGGGTAGGCGACCCTTTTTCGCGGATGTCTGCAAGCCAGGGCCGTCGGCATCGTTCCGGCGGTCCTGTTTCATGAAAAAGTGTCGGGTCGGGAGTGCGAATCCTGCGGAAATGTCGATTCAGCCCATCTTCGTTCATGAAAAAGTGGTCGATGGCGGGCGGCAGGATCGAGTGTGGCCCGCCATCGACTTGCTCAGCTCAGTCCTGATGTGTTAGTTGTCCCGTGCGAGCCTGCGGTAGAGCGCGGCGAAGACCGCCGCGCCCGCGATCGCCCATGCGAGCGTCACGGCGAGGGGCATGAGCGCGTCTGCGCTGAGCAGGTGCCCGTCGTAGGCGAGGCCGAGCAGGTCGTAGACCCCGCCGAGCGGCGTGAACGATGCAACGGTCTTAATGGCTTCGCTCGCCATGCCGAACGTGGGCACGAGCGCCAGCAGCAGCACCGGAACGCTGTAGAATCCCGCCGTCATCTGGTCGCGCGAGGCAAGGCCGAGCACGAGCGAGATGAGCACCACGGGGACGGCCCCCAGCGCGGTGAGCGCAAGGTAGACGGGCAGCAGCCCGGGCTCGCCGCCCGCGAGGAAGAAGCACGCCGCGCCCACGGCCACGACGGCGAGGAGCGCCACGCCGCCCTTGGACGCCGCGACCTCGCCTGCGCCCACGTTGGCGAGCATGAGCGTGCGCAGGGTGTGCTTCTCCTTCTCCTCCGCGATACCGTAGATCAGCACCATCGAGGCCACCATGCCGATGCTCATGCACAGGCCCGAGCCGAGGAGGAACTTGTCGATCTCGCCGCTGACGCTTGCGAGGTCGGCCCCGGTGAGCCCCGCGTCGGCGGCGGTGTCCCCTATGACGAGGCGGAACAGCAGCATGAACCCGATGGGCATGAGCAGCGCCACGAGCATCGTGGGGTTCTTGATGAGGTCCATGAGGTCCTTGTCGACCAGCGCGCCCACTCGGCGCAACGTCGCGTTCATGCTAGAACTCCTTTCCGGTGAGCTCGAGGAAGACCTCTTCGAGGTTTGGTTCGTCGGAATGCAGCGACAGGACCTCGCCGACGACGAGGAGGTCGCGCACAGTGTCGGCGCTGGCGGCGTCCTTGGTGAGCTCGACGACGCCGTGTGTGCGCGTCGTCACGACCAGGCGGTTGCGCGCATGCTCCATGGTAAGCGATTGCGGGGTCCCCATCGTCACGATGCGGCCCTCGTTCAGGATCGCCAGCCGGTCGCAGCAGGACTCGGCCTCAGCCATGTCGTGCGTGGTGAGAAACACCGTGGTTCCGGCGCGACGCAGCTCGGCGAGCATCTTGTGCACCTCGGCGCGCGCTGCAGGATCGAGCCCGCTTGTCGGTTCGTCCAGAAAGACGAGCTCCGGGCTGTGGACGAGCGTCGCCAGGAGGGCGGCTCGCTGCCGCATTCCCTTCGAGCAGTTCTTGATGAGCGTCTTGCGATCGCGGTCGAGCCCCACGCGTTCGAGCAGGGCGGGTATGCCGCGTCCGCCGCGCCCGCGGACCTGAGCGTAGAGTCGCAGGTTCTCCTCGATGGTGAGCCGCTCGTAGAGGGCGCTCGTGTCCGACAGGATGCCGATGCGATTGTAGTCGGCGCCGCTCGCGTTCTCGATGGGACGGCCGAACAGGGTGATGCGCCCGGTGTCGGCGGTGAGCTGGCGGGTGAGGAGCTTGATCGTGGTGGTTTTGCCGGCGCCCGACGGGCCGAGGAAGCCGAAACACTCGCCGCGGATAACGTCGAAGGTGAGTCCGTCGAGGACACGCTTGGCTCCAAATGAGAGGCAGACGCCCTCCATGGAGAGCACGGCGCTATGCGTCCCGTTCATCGCGTGCCTCCTCCTTTCCGTGTTTCGGGCGCATGCTCGCCCTCGTCCTTACGGTTCTTCTTTCGCCTGCCCGTTTCGAACACGCCGGCGGCAAAGCAGCACGCGATGATGATCGCACCCATGAGCGCGGAATCCATGCTACATCGCCTCCTTCGCGTCAGAGCCCATGCGGCAGATCTCGTCGCACGCGCGCGGCAGGTTCGCCGCGTGCCAGCTGCCCCACAGGCCGCTTGTGCGAAGACCGCTCGTGGATTCGTGCTGGGCGTTGAGGAGCACGTCGCCCTCGTCGGTGGTGATGCGGATGCGCCGCGTCATGCCGGCGTCGGCGAGCTCTGTCTCGGCGGAGAGGATGTCCTCGCGGGAGATGCAGCGGTAGCTCGCAGATGTGCGGATGTCGTTGGTGAGGTTGTTGAGCTTGAAGAGGAGGACGGCGTCCTCGGCGCAGGCCATGAGCTCGAAGCGGTCGGTCTGCATGGCGAACTCGACGACGCCCTGCAGGATGCTCTCGGGTGTACGGGTGACAATGATCGCGGTTCCCTCGATGGGCTCGTGACCGAGTGAGCGGACGCGGTCGTAGATTTTTTGCTCTCTCATGGTGCTCCTTTCGGTTGCTGGCTGCTGAGGCCATACTCGCCCGCGCCGGTGGGGCGGACAAGGGGTTCCGGCCGTCAGGAGCTGCGGAAACGACGAGAGGAGCATAGGCGGGTACGAGAGGAGCAGCCGAGGAGGCCCCGGTTTGCTGGCAGATACGGGCGGGTCCCGGGGCTCGTATGCGCACGGTGGAGAAACCGCACCGCGAATCTGCAGGATAGAGGGGGTTGCTATATCCTGAGAATGAATTTGGTATCAAACCGGGAAGTATGAAGTGGAAGCGGCCATATCTGACAAGGCTGTGACCTGCGGGTTCTTTGATTGGCTGATCCCGGAGGCCCCGGGAGAGGCTTCCGATCCGCCCTTCCGCGGCCCTTTTGCCCAAGATTTGATACCAAATTCAGGACAAGGTGTCTGCGCACCCTGATAAAACCTTTTATCAGGGTGCGGTTTCACGCGCGGGCGGATACGACGGCCTCCTCGTGTGCCCCAGGAGTCCGATCGTCAGGGAGGGGCGCGGCTGGGGTCGCCCCTGCCGCCGAACATCTACGCATCTGCCACGGAACGACCGTCACACAAATAATTACTGATCAGCGTTTCCCTAGCGCCAGCCGTAGCGTTCGCGCATGGCCTCGGCGCGTCCCTTGGCGAGCGGGATCTGCGTCTGATGCGCGTCGGCGAGCGTGAGGTTGAAGCTGTTGCGCGTGAAGCGCTCGACTTTCGCCACCTTCTGGACGTTCACGATGTAGGAGCGATGGCACCGGAAGAATCCGAATCGCTCGAGTTCCGCCTCCAGCTCGTCGAGCGTCATGCTCACCGGGTAAAGCTCGCCGCGCACGGAGGCGAAGTTGGCGCGGTTTACGCTCTCCACGAAGTCGACTTCGCGCGGATCGAACAGCAAGGTCGCCCCATCGGATTTCGCCGGGATCTTGAAGACGCGGACCTCGTCGCCGGCGAACTCCACGTCTTGCATCTCATCGTCGCCGACCGCGGTCTTGGCCTCGTGGAGGCGCCCGTCCTCTTCGAAGAAGGCGGTGCCGGGCATGAGGAGCGCCTCGCGCAGGGGCTCGCCGGCGGTGATGAGCGCGCCTCCGGCCTCGGCGACCTGGCCCATCCACGCGGTCACGAGTCCGCGCGTGGCGGGCGTCACGTCCGCAAGCGGTCGCTCGCAGAAGACGATTTCCGGCTCAAAAAGGCTCATGCGGGCAAAGTTGAGCAGCGCGCGCTGCTCGGCGGTCAAGGTCTTCACCTGAGATCGCGCCGCCGAGGCGAGCCCGAAATGCGCTATGGCGTCCTGGGGAGTCACGGAGCCTCCCGCGAGGCGCGAGAAGAGCTTGAGGTACGAGCGCACCGTTTCGCGATCGAATCCGCGATCGGTGGAGACGTAGAACGCGCAGCGCCGGCGGCCATAGCGTTCGTGGACGAAGCGAACGGCCCGGTCCACGGTCTCGCGGCAGCATTCGAGGTGGACGCTCTCGCCCTCACGGGCGGCGAGCAGATCTTCGACGGTATCGTAGGATGCGGTGTCCGCCACGGGCTCCTCCTCGGCTTCTCAGGATGGAAAACGACGTCAAGTATATCGGGTATCATGTCTCACATGGCAAACGGGGCTTTTGGAAACATACGCGCGCTGGTGGCGCGCGACCTGCTTGACGCCGTCCGCAACCCGACGACGCTCATGTCGTGCGGCGCGGGCGCGCTGTTCACGGCGTTCATCGGCAGCGTGGTGGCGACCTCATCCAGGCTCATGCCGGGCGAAGCCGACGCGTTCGCCCAGGTCGCTGTGCTCTGCATCGCCCCCGCGTTCGCAGGATGCGTGATCGAGCTCTACGTCATGGCCGAGGAGCGCGAGCGCGGCGCCTACGTCACCCTTGTCGAGGCGGGTGTGACGGCAGGCGAGATCGCCGTCTCCAAATGGCTTTCGGCGGTGCTTGTGACGCTTGCCGCGCAGGCCGTCTCATGCCTGCTGCTGGGTCTTGCGCCCGCGAGGGCGGCGCTGCTGCTCGGGCTTTCTGCCGTCGGGGTCCAGCCGCTTCTGTTCGCGGGGCTTGTCACCGGCCTATCCGCGCGGGAGCAGATGTCTTCGAGCCTGCTCGCCGTGCCGCTCACGGTGGTTGCGCTGGTGCCCATCCTCGCGTTCATGTCCGGTACCGTCCGCGCGATCACATGGTTCTGGCCGTTGGGTCCCGTGGCCGAGATCCTGTGCACCGCGAGCGGCATGGACGCGATGGCTCCCGTGCCGGTGCTTGCGGGGCTTGCCGTCGTGTGGACGGCGGCCATGTCCGCGCTTGCGGCGCGGAGCTGCCGTCGCTTCGCCCGCGACCTTGCCGCCGAGCGCAACCGGCTCGTGTAGCGGGGTTTCCTTCGCAGGCCATTGCGGGTCATTTGACGAACCTATGGGTTGGAATGAACCCGTCCCCAACGAACCTACTTCCGATGCGCTCCCGCTAACAGAAGCAAAACGCAATTCACTTCCGTTACAACAAGGATAACGGAAGTGAATCTGTTTTCGCTTCCGTTAAGCTAACGGCGCGAGAAGCAAATTCGACTCGAGGGAGGGGGCTATGTGGCCATCCGTTTCATATGAGGAGCTGCCCTGGCACATTGACCCTGACGAGCGCGCGATGATCTCCAAAACCGCGCGCCGCGGGATCGCATCGAGCTATCAGGCAGCGATTCCTGCGGAGATAGCGTCGCTGAACCTGGCGATACCCGAGGCCCTGTCGGCTCGTATCGGCGAGCTGCTTGTGAAGCTTGCGCGTTTCGACGAGCTGCAGGCGGTGCGTGGCTACGACCTGCCGGCGCTGCTGCTGCGCAGCGAGTCCGCGGCCAGCTCCCAGATTGAACATCTCACGTCGAGCGTGCGCATTGTTGCGCTCGCGGAGTTGACGAGCGAGGCCCCTGCCAACGCGCGCATCGTCCAAGGAAACATCGCCGCGATGCGAACTGCGCTCTCGCTCTCGGAGAGCACGACAGTCGATCAGATCCGTGCTGTCCACGAGGCGCTTATCGCCCCGACGGGCGCTTCATTTGGAGGGGAGATCAGAGATGAGCAGGTTTGGGTCGGCGGAACTGCATATAGCCCCCATGGTGCCCTCTTTGTTCCTCCTGCGCCTCAACGGCTTGCGGGCGCACTCGAGGATCTCGTTGCGTTCATTCGTCGGGATGACATCAACCCTGTCGCCAAGGCGGCGATCGCCCATGCTCAGTTCGAGACGATTCATCCGTTCATTGACGGTAACGGGCGAACGGGGCGCGTTCTGCTCCATATCGTCCTTGCGTCGGAGGGGGTGCTCTCGAGAAGCACGCTTCCCGTTTCAGCGGGTTTGCTCCATGATGTCGATGACTACATGGCTGCGATCAGAGCGTACCAACAGGGTGACCCCATGCCTATTGTCACCTGCACGATTGAGGCCCTGGAGCTCGCTCTCGTAATCGGTGGGCGCGTCTCGGCTCTCATAGATGAGGTCATGGATGCCTGGAAGAAGGACATCAAGGAGCGTGCGGGGTCTTCGATCTGGAGACTGCCCGCTCTGCTGGCCGAGCAGCCTGTCGTCACGATCGCGTTTGTGGCCGAGAAGCTCGGTATTACCCCGAGAGCAGCGTCGACGTTGGTCGGGCGGGCGTGCGCATACGGCATGCTGCGCCCGATGGGCTCACGCCGTCGCGGAGAATACTTCCAAAGCGACGAGCTCATCGACATTCTCGAGGAGATATCGAGCGTACCGGGGATACGCCGGGTTCTTGCGAGCGGTGCGCAGTAGGCGTGATGAATATTTAGGGACTGTCCCTATAGTTTCACCTGCCTGCCGTCTGCCGGGATATGGGACAAAACGGCTGGGATGCGCGGTATCATGTGCTGCACGTGGTATATCCGAGAAAGGGGGCCAAGGATGGCCGAGGAGCTATTTGTTGGTATCGACGTGGGAGGCACGACCGTCAAGGAGGGCCTGGTCAACCGCGAGGGCAAGATTCTGTCCAAGCTGAGCGTGCCCACGCCGCCGCTGGTGGACGAGGCCGGCTATGCGGCGGTCATCGACGGCATCAAGAGCCTGCTTGACGCCCAGGATGGCGACGTCGTCCTCAAGGGTATCGGCCTTGCGGTTCCGGCCCCGGTTCCCGATGACGGCAACGTCAAGCTGATCGCCAACGCCTCGATCGACCTCCAGGGGCTCGGCGCGGCGCTCAAGGATGCGTTCGGCGGTGCCGCCGTCGCGTTCGTGAACGACGCCAATGCGGCGGCGCTTGGCGAGATGTGGCGCGGTTCGGCGCTCGGCCATCGCAGCATGGCGCTCGTGACGCTCGGCACGGGCATCGGCGCCGGCGTCGTCGTCGACGGCAAGGTCATCGGTGGCGCCAACGGTGCGGGCGGCGAGGTCGGCCACACCTGCGTGAACCCGGCCGAAGAGCGCGTGTGCGGCTGCGGACGCCATGGCTGCCTCGAGCAGTATGCATCTGCGACCGGTGTCGTGAACACCTACAAGATGGAATGCGAGAAGCGCGGGACCCAGCCCGTCGAGCTCGCCGGTCCCTCCGACTCCAAGAGCGTGTTCGACGCCTACCAGGCGGGCGACGAGGCAGCTGCGGCGGCGGTCGACACCATGGTCGAGTATCTCGGCCTGGCGCTCGCCAACCTCGCATGCACGGTCGATCCCGAGGCCATCGTGCTCGGCGGCGGCCTGTCCGCCGCGGGCGACCTGTTCCTGGGCAAGCTCGTGGAGCGTTTCAAGCACTACACCCTGTCGGTGTGCGCCGACACTCCGATCGAGGTCGCGTCGCTCGGAAACGATGCCGGCCTGATCGGTGCCGCCTACGCCGGACTGATGGAGGCGTAAGAGAGGAATCTGGCCTGACACCGGCCTGTTCATTCATGAATGAACAGGCCGGTGTTAAACAATTGAATCCTGCGGAAACGTCAAAACGGCCTGCCACTCATTCATGAATGAGCGGCAGGCCTTTATGTGTGTGGGTCCGTCGACCGCGCTTCCCCTTCAGATAGGCGCGGGGATGCCGAATGGCGGAACGACCAGCGCTTCCCAAGGGCGCATCTATATTAGTGCGTCGGCAAAAAGGGGGCGCGGTTCGCATCGTGAACCGCGCCCCCTTCGTCTGCGGCGTTCGCCCCTGGGCTCCGCCACCTAGTCGATGAGCGAGATGAGCTTGAGCACCAGATCGACGGTGCCCACGTTGTAGCCCGCCGCGGCGTAGCGACCCGTCAGGTTGCCGGCGTCGTCGGCGACGGCGAGGATGATCAGCGGCAGCTTCTCGGGATTGGTGAACATGCGGCGCGCCAGGCGCTCCGGCAGCTCGGAGAAGTCGTCGTAGGCGACCGTCGTGCGGGGAAGCACGGGCAGCGTGCGGGCGAGCGTGGGGTCGGCGAGCTCCTCGGCATCGCGCACGGCGAGCACGATGGGCACGCCCGCAGCGTCCAGGCGTCCGGCCTGCTCGCGCATCTCGTTGAGCAGGTGCTCGGTGGGCTCCATGCCCGGCTCGAGGAACGCCACGATAACGGGCTTGGCAGCCGTCTCGCCTGCTGCGGCGATGCGGCCGCAATCGACCGCGGCGCCTTCGGCATCGGCGAGCGCGAAGGCGTCGAGCTTGATGCTCTGCAGCATCTCGGAGACGTCCGGCTCGCGCAGCTTGAGCTGGATGGGGGTGCCGTCGTAGTCGGAGGTTACCTCGAACGCGCGCTCGGCAGCGTGCACGTCGCCGTTGGGAAGGCGAACCGCGGTGGTGAGGCGATACTCGCCGAGCGGCATCTTCACGCGGCAGACGCCGTCCTCAAACGGGGCCTTGCCCCACAGGTCGAGCACCTTGAAGCCCTGGGCTGCCTTGCCGCTCACCGCGGTGAAGTGCAGGTAGCGAGCGATGCTCCACGTCTGGAAGTAGCCGGGCGCCGGGTCGGCGTCACTGGCGAACAGGACCTCGAAGCCCTCCTCGCCGTGCTCGACGGGCACGAACGAGCCGTGGGCAAAGTACTCGATGCCCGCATCGATAGGGTTGATGCGCGCAGCGATGCCGAAGCTGCGGCAGATGGCCACGAACAGCGAGCGGCGGGTGACGGCGCTCGCCTGGCCGGACACGAGCGCGCCGCGCGGGGTGCCCACGTAGCGCTTGGTGTGCTCGCGGGAGGTGAACGCGGTGTGCTCGCAGATGTAGTCCCACACGCGCAGCGGGTCGGCGATGAAGCCTGCGACCGTCTCGGCGTCGAAGCGGCTGCGGATGAAGGCGCGGTATGCGGAGAGGTGCTCGAAGTGGGCACGCGGGCACAGGACGTAGCGCTCGTAGAGCTCCTGCGCCTTTGCCTGGTCGTCGACGCCTTCGCGCGCGAGGTAGGCGAGGGCATCCTCGCGGACCGCGCGGCCGCCCTGGATGTGGTCCTCCAGGATGTCGGCCGACAGGTCGCGGAAGTCCTTGGACGTGAGCGTGGCGAGCAGGGCGGCGCGGTCGGCCCCGTCGTCGACGGTCAGGAAGCGCTCGACCTCGGGCGCGTTGGCGAAGGCCTGCTCGAAGTAGGGCAGGCAACCGTCCGCGTCGTGCCCGCAGGCGCGGGCGATTTCGCGGGCGCGCTCCACGTTGCCGGCGACCCGCTCGGTACGCATGCGGTCGGCCTCGCGCTTGCGGGCACGGCCGCGCTCGACCTGCTCGGGCGTGAGCGGGTGGGAGGGCGCGGGATGATCTGCCGGCGCGTGCACGTCGAAGTCGACCCAATCGGTGTCGCCGTGCACGGTCTCGCCCAGCGTGAGCTCAAGGTCATGGCAGTCCGCGGTGTCGATGATGGTCTCGGCCATGCCGTCGCCCGTGGTGGCGACCACGCGCACGGTGCCCTCGCCGACCACGATGCGGGCCATGCCCGCCTCATCGCTGGAGAGGTGGGCGATGTCGTGCCATGCGGCCTCGTTCACCAGGCGCAGGCGCACCGAGGCGCCCTCGACGGGGGCGCCGGCGGCGTTAAGGACGCGCACCGACAGCAGCACGCAGGGGGCGTAGGACTCGGTGAGGTTCACGATCACCTGGCTGCCCTCGCGGGCGAGCAGGTGCGCATCGCGCTCGAAGTCACAGCCGAAGTCGTCGAACAGGCGCGTGTGGACGAGCATGGCGCGACCGGACGCCGCGGTGAACCAGCCGCGGTCGAGTTCCTCCTCCGGCTCGCAGGCGCCCAGGTAGTGCCACGATCCGTCGGCGTACGCCTCGACCCAGGCGTGGTTGTCGTCGCAGTGCGCCCACCAGGGCGTGTAGAGCTGGCGCGCGGGGATGCCGTTGGCGCGCAGGGCGGTCACGAGGTAGGTCGACTCCTCGCCGCAGCGACCGTCACCCGAGGCGAGCACGCCGAGCGGGCCCAGCGTGCGGCCGTCGGAGGACTGGTAGGTGGCCGTCTCGCAGCACCAGTAGTTGGTTTCCACGATGGCATGGTAGGCATCCAGGCCGCGCAGGCGGTCGGCGAGCGCGGCGCGGAAGGTGGGCCAGGCGTCGGTGAGCGGCTCGTTGTTGACGCGCGGGCTCGCGACGTACTGGACGAAGATGTCTTCGGGGATGTCGGCGCACCACGGGCTGGTGCGGCGCAGCTCGCAGGCCTGGCGGGCAAACGAGGCGAACAGCTCGAACTCGGCGTCGAACACGTCGGTCAGCGGCATGGTGCCGTAGTAGCTCTTGATGAGCGTGCGGACGTCCGCATCGTCGATGGCGGCAAGGCCCGTCTCGATGGCCTGCGCGATGGGGGAGAGCACCTCACGGCGGGCGTCGAAGCGCTCGTCCGCATGGGCGGCAAACGAATCGGAAAGCACGGCCATCTTTTAGGCCTCCTTGATCTTGACGGCGAGCACGGTGTCCACGGGATCGGGGAGTACGGGCGAGGGGCCCAGATCCGCGAAGGCGATGTTGGGGTAGTCGCTGTGCGTCCAGCTGTTCGAGAGCTGGACCTCGGTGCCGTCGCGCAAAAGGCGCATCGAGGCGATGCGCTCCTTGGGCACGCCGAGCAGCGGCATGGGGCCGAGCGCGTTCTCGTACAGGTGGAAGTAGTACGTATCGCCGTTGCGGGTGATACGGCCGTACTCGGGGCGCTCGACCTCGAGCGGACCGCCGGCGGCGGGGCCGCAGCCGTAGATGCTCGCGGAGTTGCGCTCCATCCAGCGACCGATCTCATCGAGGATGGCAAGCGACTGGTCGGGGATGCGGCCGGTCGCGTCCGGGCCGACATTCAAGATCAGGTTGCCGCCCTTGGAGACGCACTCGACGAGCTTGTGGATGAGCATCGGCGCGGGCTTGAAGTTGGTGTCGTGGGAGAAGTAGCCCCAGTTGTCGTTCATCGTGATGCAGGCTTCCCAGGCGAGCGGGTTGCCCTCGACGTCGAACAGGCCGTTGGGCGGGATGATGCGCTCGGGCGTCACGAAGTCGCCGTGATACGGCGTGGGGTCGCACTGGGCCAGCGAGCCGAATCCCTCGCCGGAGACCTCGAGGCGGTTGTTCGTGATGACGTCGGGCTGCAGCTCGCGCACCATGTTCATGAGCTCGGTGGCGCGCCACTTCTCGCCGCGCATGTCGTCATAGGAGAAGTCGAACCACAAAAGGTCGAGCTTGCCGTAGTTGGTGCAGATCTCGCGCACCTGCTCGTGCATGTAGTCGAGGTAGCGGTCGAACACGCGGTGCTCGTTGGAGCCGGCTACGGGATCGTTGCGCAGCGGGGCCTGACGGTCGCCGTATTGCGGGAAGTCGGGATGGTGCCAGTCGATCACCGAGTAATACAGGCCCACGCGGATGCCCTCGGCGCGAAACGCGTCCAGGAAGTCGGCCACGATGTCGCGACCGTAGGGGGTGTTCGTGGACTTGAAGTCGGTGGTCTTGGTGTCGAACAGGCAGAAGCCGTCATGGTGCTTGGAGGTGAGCACGGCATAGCGCATGCCTGCCCGTTTGGCGGCGCGGGCCCAGGCGCGGGCGTCGAGCGCATACGGGTTGAACTCCTCGAAATAGGGCAGGTAGAGCTCCTCGGGCATCTCCTCGGTGCTGCGCAGCCATTCGCCCCGTGCGGGGATGCTGTAGATTCCGAAGTGGATGAACATGCCGAAGCGGTCGTGCAGGTACCACTTCATGCGTCGGTTGTAGCGCTCCCGGTCGAACTGGTAGGCCAACATTTCCTCCATCCCTCACAAAATGTGTCCGTTTTGTCCGAAATAAGCAATAATGGTATTTCCTGGCGGTGAACGGTCTGTTTCCGGTCCCTGAACGGTATGGCCGTTTACACCTTGCCTCCGCTCTAACGCGTTAAAGCGTTATAGTGTTGTGGCGGGCACAGTATAGCGATTGTTCATTTGCTGTCTGTGCCGCGAGGAGGATTTTGGCTGCACTACATCAAATGCGCCAATGCGTGGAGTGTTCTCGGTGCGAAAGGAGTCTGTAATGGACAAAGAGAACAAGAACATGACGTGGTCGGACTCCGGTGTGACTCGTCGCGGGTTCGTGGGTGCCGTGGCTGCCGGTGCCGCGACCGTCGCGGGCCTCGGCCTCGCCGGCTGCGGCGGCGGTGGCGACACCTCGACCGGCACTGACACCGGCTCGGCTTCCGGCGACGGCGGATCCAACGTCGAGACGATCAAGGCCGACGAGGAGGGCTTCGTCGTTCGCGCCACCAAGACCGACGGCAAGGCTCCCAAGAACGAGTGCGTCCTGGCCTTCGAGGGCGAGTTCCAGGAGATGCACCCCATGGACTGGTCCGACGGCAACTCGGGCAACGTCGTCTACTACATCTACGACTCGCTCTATGACCTGGATGAGAACTATGAGTACGCTCCCCGCGCCGCCGCGAGCTACGAGGTCTCCGACGACGCGTGCACCTACACGTTCCATCTGAACGAGGGCATCACCTTCACCGACGGCGCCCCGCTGAACGCCGAGGCCGTCGTCGCCAACTACGAGGCAGCGATCGACCCCGAGAACAACTGGCGTCGTCGTCGTACGTTCATCGAGACCATCGACGAGAACACCGAGAACACCCGCGTCGATTCCTGCACCGCCGTGGATGAGCTCACCGTTCAGTTCCACCTGCCCGAGCCCTATGCTCCGTTCATGAACTCCATGACGCAGTTCTACCTCATCTCCCCGACTGCGCTTGCCGACCCCAGCTGGGATTACTCCAAGCAGTCCGCAGGTTCCGGTCCCTACATCCTCGAGGAGTATGCGCAGGGCGATCACGTCTCCATCATCCGCAACGAGGATTACTGGGGCGAGGCTCCGTCCATCGACCGCATCGACTTCCGCGTCGTGCCCGAGGCCGGCTCCCGTATCGCCGCCCTGCAGACCGGTGAGGCCACGGCTATCTACCCGATGCCGACCGACCAGGTTGCCACGGTGCGCTCCGCCGGCGACATCAACATGATCTCGATCCCGTCGACGACCATGCGCTATGTCACCCTCAACACCAACTACGAGCCGCTGTCCGACGTTCGCGTCCGTCAGGCCCTGAACTACGCGCTGAACCAGGACGAGTACGTCCAGGTCATGTACTCCGGCGCCGCCACCCCCGCCACCTCGGTTCTGCCCGAGATGGTGCCCGGCTACAAGGCCCAGACGCCCTATGAGTACGATCTCGACAAGGCCAAGAGCCTGCTCGAGGAGGCCGGCTACGCCGACGGCTTCGAAGTCAACATCATCGGCGACAACTCCACCCAGGAGACCAAGGGCATGACCTTCGTCATGCAGCAGCTGCAGCAGGCCGGCATCACCGTGAACGTCCAGCCCAACGAGGCCGCTACCAACGCCGAGCTCGCCGCCGAGCCCGAGGACACCACCACGCTGCAGATGTGGTACGTCAACTGGTCCCAGTCCGACCCCGACGGCTTCCTGCGCTCGCTGCTCTCCAGCGCCATGGTCCCGCCGACCGGCTACAACACCGCCTTCTGGAAGAACGACGAGTTCGACTCCGAGCTCGAGGCCGGCAACGCCGCCCCGACCGAGGAGGAGCAGAACGAGCACTACGGCAAGTGCCAGGACATTGCTTGGGAGGAGTGCCCGTGGCTGTTCCTCGCCAGCGACAACACCCTCCTGTCCTACAAGGCGTACCTCAACGGCATCAAGTACGTCGCCCAGGGTATCGACGTCATTCACGCGACCCTGAACGTCTAGTGTTGATTACGTCCTGAGTTTCACATCGAGGGTGTTGGGTGGCTGCCAGCCTCTGATTTCAGGGGCTGGCAGCCCCCGTGTCTCCCCGATACGACACAAAGGGAGGGAACTACATGGGGAAATACGCTGTTAAACGCGTCCTGAGCATGATTCCGCTCTTGATCGTCATTTCCATCATCATCTTCATGTTCGTCCGCCTCATTCCTGGCGACCCTGCGCGTCAGATCGGCGGCCCCACGGCGACGATCGGCGAGATCGAGAACATCCGTCGCGAGCTCGGCCTCGACCAGCCGCTCGTTCCGCAGTATCTCCAGTGGATCACCGGCATCTTTCAGGGCGACCTGGGCCATTCGTTCACGAACAACACGTCCGTGGCCGAGCTGCTCGCCCCGCGTCTGCCCATCACCATCTACCTGACGATCTGCTCGATCACCTGGTCGGTCATCATCGGCATCATCATCGGTGTCATCGCGGCCATCAACCGCGGCCGTGCGCTCGACCTGCTCGGCATGCTCATCGCCATCGCCGGCATCTCGCTGCCGAACTTCTGGCTCGGCCTGCAGCTCATGCAGATCTTCTCGGTCAACCTGGGCATCTTCCCCACGGGCGGCCTCGAGGACTGGCGCGGCTACGTGCTGCCCTCGATCGCCATGGGCGCGGGCATCATGGCGATCCTCGCGCGTGTGACCCGTTCGTCCATGATCGAGAACCTCGGCAAGGACTACATCCGCACCGCGCGCGCCAAGGGCCTGCCCGAGCCGCGCGTCATCATGGTGCACGCCTTCAAGAACTCCTCGATCGACATCATCACCGTGACCGCGCTGCAGATCGGGGCCCTGATCGCCGGCTCCGTCGTGGTCGAGAGCGTGTTCTCGATTCCGGGTATGGGTCGTCTGCTCGTCGACTCCATCGGCTTCCGTGACTACGAGGTCGTACAGGCGCTCATCTTGTTCTTCTCGTTCGAGTACATGGTGATCAACTTGCTTGCCGACATCTTGTACGCCGTCATCAACCCGCGCGTGAGATACGAATAGGAGGCGATACCATGGCTGATACCAACGCAACCACCGCTCAGACCCTGTCTGCTGAGGAGCTGCCCAAGGCGCAAAATCCTACCGTGCAGTTCATTAAGAAGTTCCTGCGCCGTAAGACCGCGGTGCTCGGCTTCCTGTTCATCGTGTTCATCTTGATCATGGCGGTCATCGGCCCGTCGATCGTTCCCTATGATCCCAACGCGTACGACTACGGCGCGATTCTGGCCGGCCCGTCGGCCACGCACATCTGGGGCACCGACGAGTTTGGCCGCGACGTCTTCAGCCGTATCCTTGCGGGCACGCAGCTGTCGCTCGGCACGGCGCTCACCGCTTCGATTCTCGGTACGGCGGGCGGCGTCGTCCTCGGCCTGATCGCGGGCTTCTTCGGCGGCATCGTCGACTCGATCATCATGCGCATCTGCGACGTCATGTTCGCGTTCCCCTCGATCCTGCTCGCCATCGCCATCGTGGCCATCATCGGCCCGGGCATCACGAACATCATGATCGGCCTGGCCGTCTTCACGGTGCCGTCCTTTGCGCGCATCATCCGCGGCGCGGTGCTCGAGGTCCGCGGCGAGCTCTACGTCGAGGTCGCCCAGTCCATCGGCTGCTCGCCGGCGCGCACGATGTTCGTGCACATCTTCCCGGGCACCATGCAGGCGCTCATCGTCAACTTCACCATGAACGTGGGTGGCGCCATCCTTTCGGCCTCCTCGCTGTCGTTCCTCGGCTTCGGCGCGAACGTCACGCAGGCGGAGTGGGGCGCTATTCTGTCCCAGGGCCGCAACTATCTGGCGATTGCCCCGCACCTCGTCCTGTTCCCCGGTTTGGTGATCTTCCTGACCGTGTTGGCCTTCAACCTGTTCGGCGACGGCCTGCGCGACACGCTCGATCCCAAGCTCAACTAGTCGGAGGTCCTCATGGCTGAACCCTTGCTTGAGGTCAAGGACCTCAGAACAGAATTCAAGCGCGGCAAGAAAGACTGGATCACCGCCGTCAACGGCGTGTCGTTTTCGGTCAACGCCGGCGAGATCGTCGGTCTGGTAGGCGAGTCGGGCTGCGGCAAGTCCGTCACCTCGATGTCGGTCATGCGTCTGCACAACAAGCTGTCGACGCGTATCTCCGGTGACATCGTCTTCGGCGGCAAGCACATCCTCGAGCTTTCCGAGGCCGAGATGCAGAGCATCCGCGGCAACGAGATCTCGATGATCTTCCAGGAGCCCATGAGCGCGCTCGACCCCATCATGCGCATCGAGAACCAGCTCATCGAGGCGATCTCCCTGCACAACAAGGAGCTTTCCAAAGACGAGTTGCATAAGCGCTGCGTTTCCGCGCTGAAGCTCGTGGGTATTCCCGAGCCCGAGATGACGCTGCGCAACTATCCGCACGAGCTGTCGGGCGGCATGTGCCAGCGCGTCATGATCGCTATGGCTATGTCCTGCGAGCCCAAGCTGCTCATCGCCGACGAGCCCACCACCGCTCTCGACGTGACCATTCAGGCGCAGATCTTGGCGCTCATGGAGGACATCCGCAACAAGCGCAACACGGGTATCCTGATGATCACCCATGACCTGGGTGTCGTCGCCGAGACCTGCAGCCGCGTCATCGTCATGTACGCCGGCAACATCGTGGAGGAGGCCCCGGTCAAGGAGCTGTTCTCCAACCCGCAGCATCCCTACACGCAGGGCCTTATCGAGTCCGTGCCCAAGCTCGGCCGCCGTGTGCACCGTCTGCCGTCCATTCCCGGCTCCGTGCCCGATCTGGCCGCCATGCCCTCGGGCTGCCGCTTTGCCCCGCGCTGCAAGTACGCGCAGGCTTCGTGCTCCGAGGCGCTGCCCAAGCTCGTCAAGGTCGCTGAGAACCACTACGCAGCTTGCCCGTTCCACACCAATGCACGAAAGGAGGCGTAAGCGATGGCACAAGCAACCGAACCCTTGCTGTCGGTCAAGAACCTGAGCAAGCGCTTCCCCGTGGGCAAGAACTTCTTCGGCAAAGCGAACAAGTGGGTCCACGCGGTCAACAACGTCAGCTTTGACATCATGCCGGGCGAGACGTTCTCGCTGGTCGGCGAGTCCGGCTGCGGCAAGTCCACCACGAGCCGCCTCATCAACCGCCTGATCACGCCCGACTCCGGCGAGATCATCTTCGACGGCCAGGACATCGCGAAGATCTCCGCCAAGGAGATGCGTCCGCTGCGCTCCAAGATGCAGATGGTGTTCCAGGATCCTTATGGCTCGCTGAACCCGCGCATGAGGGTGCAGGACATCATCGCCGAGCCGCTGCTCGTGCACACCAAGATGAGCCCCGGCGAGCGCCTGAAGCGCGTCCACGAGCTGCTCGAGGTCGTCGGCCTGCCGCCCACGCACGGCGAGCGCTACCCGCATGAGTTCTCCGGCGGCCAGCGCCAGCGCATCGGCATCGCCCGCGCGCTCTCGGTCAACCCCAAGCTCATCATGGCCGACGAGCCCGTCTCGGCGCTCGACGTGTCCATTCAGGCCCAGGTCCTGAACCTGCTGCGCGACGTGCAGGAGCAGTACAACCTGACCTACCTGTTCATCTCGCACGACCTTGCCGTCGTGGAGATGATCTCGGACCGCATCGGCGTCATGTATCTGGGTACCATGATGGAGGTTGCGCCCAACGAGGAGCTCTACAGCAACCCGCAGCACCCCTATACGCAGGCCCTTCTGTCCGCAGTGCCCATTCCCGACCCCACGATCGAGAAGAAGCATGTGCTGATCGAGGGCGACCTGCCGAGTCCCACCAACATCCCGAGCGGTTGCCCGTTCCACACGCGCTGCCCGCACGCGACGGAGAAGTGCTCCGCCGAGGTCCCGCCGACCATCGAGGTCAAGCCGGGTCACTTCGTGAACTGCCACTATCCGGGCCGCGAGCTGTAAATCGGACCAAGGCGCCCGCCGAATACGGCGGGCGCTTTTTTGTGCGCGCCGATGGGTTGGAACGAACCCGTCCCCAAACGACCCATCGGCGCGCTAGATGCAGAAGCCCGGCAGGATGCCCGCGGTGTCGGTGCAGGCGGCGGCGAAATGGAACGGATCTCCGTTCGGGGCCACGCGGTTGAAGGTCACGATACCGTCGGCGAGCGACACGTCCGGGCTCGCGCTGCGTAGCCACCAGTAGTCCGCCTCGTCTTCGAGCTGGCGAATCAGGCAGTCCGCATTGGACTGCGGCATGACGTTTTGCTGCTCGAAGTATTCGTATTGCGAGCCCTCGGAGTTCAGGATGTCGGCGAGGAAGCGATACCCTTCGTTGAAAGAGAGGCGGGCCCGCTCGCCTGCGAGCTCGCAGTAGCTGAACAGCCATAGGGACTCCTCGGTTGCCGTCACGCAGGAGGGGTCCTCGGTTCCGCCGACGTTGTTGGTGTACTTGCGCACCGGGACGATGCGCTCGCGCAGCTCGGCGGGAAGCTTGTCCATGACGCCCGTGTTGAGGTATGCACGCATGTCGGAGGCCTCCCAGCCCCCATCGTCGTATGCGGTGTCGTTCATGGGCCTCGTGCTCAAGATCTCGCAGAACATGAACGTGAGGCCCGCGTAACCCGAGCCGTCGGCCAGCTCATCGTGGTTGATGCCCACGATCTGCACCTCATGGGGCATGCCGTCGTATTCGACCGATTTGCGCTGCGTGGAGATGAGCCTGCCGTCCTGGTCGACCAGTCCATAGCTTCGTGCAACCTCGATGGCGTCGGAGGGCGTTTCTGCCTGGGCGATCTGCTTCGAGATGTCGGACAGCTCGGCCCAGGTGTAGGTGTCGAGCGATTTGGGCTCGAGGAGGCCGAACCCGCGCGTGATGACGGCGGCGCCCGAGAGCGCGGTGATGCCGATGCCGCTGAGCGCGCCGATCACGAAGCTGCGGCGGGAGATGCCGCGGGTGCTCGCTGCGGGCGCATCCGACGTGCCGGCGCCGTCTGAGGTGAGTCGATCGTCGACGGGCGCCGTGTCCTGCTGGCCGAGCGAGGCCTCGATGCCCGCGCCGTTCATGGTGAGGTGGGAGCCCGCTTCGAGAGGGTCGCCCGATGTGGCGGCCGCGTGGTGCTCGGCGTCGTCTGAGGCCGGGGCGCCCGCCCACGCGCTCAGACGGGACAGAAGGTCTTCGGCAGTGATGCGCTGGTCCTGCTCGCGCGCGAGGCCCGCCATGATGGCCGCGCACAGCTCCTCGTCGCGGGGGCTGCGCGGCACGAGCGGCATGGGATCGTTGTCGACCTTGACGCGATAGGGGGAGGCGGCGAGCAGCATGCCGCGACCGTACGGGGTGGTCTGCGCGTAGAGTTCGTACAGGATGCTGCAGAGGGCGTACGTGTCGATGGAGGCCGACGAGCGTAGCGCGGCGAGCGCCGGCACGTCGCGCGCCAGCATCTCGGGCGGAGCGTAGTCGGGCGTGCCGTTGCGCCAGATGTTCTCGACCAAGGTGAGCGAGGTGTCGCCGGTGACGATGGTGGCGCTGCCCAGGTCGACCAGGCAGATATCGAAGGCGTTGCTCGCGGTCTGCTCCTCCAGGGGCACCTGGCTCGTGCGCAGCATGATGTTGCGCGGGGATAGGTCACGATGGACAAAGCGCTCGTCGAGCGACTTGGCGGAGATGAGCACGTTCAAGACGGACATGCCGATCCCGGCGACCGTGCGGCCCTTGATGCGCCCGTAGATGTCGGCGGGGAACTGCGGCGTGGCCTCGTTCAGCGTGAAGCCCTCGACCCACTCCATCAAGATCGCGGGCACGTCCTCGATGACGCCGTAGCCGTACAGCTTGGGAAACCCGCTGAGATGCGACACGACGGTCTGCGCGCGGTATTCTTCAGCGAACTTGCGGACGCGGACCGGCAGCAGGCGCTCGCGCTCCTCGCCTTCGAGGTCGTCGGCTTTGAGCACCTTGAGGGCGAACGGGGAGCACTCGGTGTTGCTCACGCGGTACACGGTGCTCGACGCGCCCTTGCGAGGCGCATGCTGGCTGTCGACAAGCAGGGTCATATAGCGCCTGCGCGTAGCCTCCTCCTCGTCGGGCGCCACGGCGAAGGCGGTGTCGAACGAGGAGAACTCGATGAGCTGATGGGGCTGTAGGGGATGAGGTGCCATGATGTGCTGCCTAACCGAGAAGATGACGTGCAGGGTCTCGCATCGATTGTACGGCGATGCGACCGTGCTCCTGTTGCGCAACAACAGGGGGTCCGTTAAGATCGGCCGACGCTGAGCTTCATGACCAGGAAGCGCGTGGTGGAGCCCAGGCAGAGGATGTCGCTGTTGCGCAGCTCGAACGGCTTGCTCGTGGAAGGTTCGCGCGATTCGGCCTGGGCGTTGGCGATGATGTGCACGGACTTGTCGGCACCGGAGATCACGCGGGTGCCGTTGGTCGAGTTCAGGTCGGCGACGAGCCAGCGGCCGTCTTCGCGCCAGATGCGCACGTGCTGCCGCGAGACGTCGGCGTCGACGTCGGCGATGGAGTGCGACCCGTTGGGCAGGCAACCGATGATGGTGCCCGCCGGGTCGCACGACAGTTCGTGGATGGGCGGACGAAAGGCGCCGTTGATCAGGCGGACTAGGCCCAGGCGCGTCTCATGGGCGGTCGAGGCGGCCTGCGGTCGCGGGGCCTCGTCCCCGACCAAGGTGTCGAGCGAGGTGGCGAGCTCGCTTGCCGCGAAGGCGTCGATGGCGTCGATTGCCGCGCGCGGGTCCGCCAGGCACCCGACGATGACGAAGAGCATGACGAGCAGCAGGGCGCGGTCGCTTTCGAGCTCAAGATGAAGGGACATGATCTTGCGCACGACGTTGCCGTACGGGATGGCATCGATGTCGTTGGAGGTCAGCGCGTCGCACATGCAGGTCGCGGCGGCGCCGCGGTAGTGGGCGATGACCTCGGAGCAGCCCGCCTGCCCTCCGCCGCGCGCCGCGATCAGGCGCGAGGTGATCTTCTTGGCGGCGACGGGAAAGTCGGAGAAGAGCTCGGGATGCAGGGAACCGGGCTTGGCGTGGACGATCTCGCGCGACAGGAACGTGCGGTCGTCGATGCGTGCCGAAAGGGTTTTTCCGCCGATGGAGACCGACCCATCGAACAGGACGGTCGCGGTGTCGCGGTGCGCGATGCCACCGAATTGGCGCAGGTCGGTGTACATGACTGAGCTTGGAGTGTCTGTCGCCATGTCCTGACCTCCTCGAATTCGAACGAAATACAGTCAACATAGCACGAATGCACAGAGCGCGGCAAATGCGGAAACGGACTGGTAGCAGCGGGTGGAGGGTCGGGTTTTCCAGGGGAGCAGACGATCGATCCGCTCCGTGCGGGGTGCCCGTATCTGCGTCATGCCCCCTTGAAATACTCGCACCGGTTCCAGATTGTGCGAAAAACGCCATGTTGCGCAACAACGCGGGCGAAAAAGCCTTCACACTGGTATCGAGGCGGCCCCGGGACCCGTGCCGATGGAAACCTTGTGCGATGGCGTTTTACTCCCGTGTCCCGGGGCGCGGCTCTCTGCTCGCGCTACCATAGACTGCACGCAAGACAATGCCTGCGGCTATGGGGGAGAAGCAATCGTGAACCAAAACCTGTCGATGCGTCAGTCGGTGCTGATCGGCGTGACGCTGTTTTCAATGTTCTTCGGGGCGGGAAACCTTATCCTGCCGCCCCTGCTTGCCCTGCAGGCGGGTGCCGAGGCCGTTCCCGCCATGATCGGATTCCTTGTCGCCGCGATCGGCCTGCCGGTGCTGGGCATCGTCGCGGTGGCGCTGGCCGGCACCGCGCGCGAGCTCGCCGGGCGCGTCCATCCGGTTTTCGCCCGCATCTTCGTGGCGGCGGTGTATCTGGCGATCGGGCCGTGCCTCGCCATCCCGCGCACGTCCTCGACGGCGTTCGAGATGCTGAGCCCCCTGCTGCCCGCAGAGGTGCCCGTCGAGGCGGCCCAGCTCGCCTTCTCGGTGCTGTTCTTCGTGGCCGCCTACCTGCTCGCCATGCATCCCGGCCGCCTGACCCGTCTGCTCGGCCGCATGACCGGGCCCGCGCTCATCCTGCTGATCGTGGCGGTGACGGCCGCCGCGCTGGTGTCGCCGATGCCCCAGGCCCCGGCCCCGGTCGCCCCGTATGACGCCGGCGCTCCCGTGCAGGGCTTTCTGGTGGGGTACCAGACCATGGACCTGCTCGCGTCGTTGACGTTCGGCATCGTGATCGCCACGAACATCCGCGAGATGGGAGTGACCGAGCCCCGCTCGCTCATGGGCGCCATCTCTCGTGCCGGCGTGTTCGCGGGCACGCTCATGGCGCTCATCTACTGCGGGCTCGCCTATGTGGGCGCCGGTATGGCGCAGCAGCTCCCCGACGCCAGCAACGGCGCCGCGGTGCTCACCGCCTCGGCGACGTTGCATTTCGGTGCCGTGGGGACGGTGGTGGTCGCCGCCATCTTCCTGCTTGCATGCCTGAACGTCTGCATCGGTCTTATCAGCTGCTGCGGCACGTATTTCTCCGAGGAGCTGCCGCGGGTCTCGTATCGCGTCTGCGCGCTCGTGTTCGCCGCGTTCTCGTGCATCGTGTCGAACTTCGGTCTCGACGCCATCCTTGCGTTCTCGGTGCCGCTTCTCGGCGCGCTGTATCCCATCGCCATCGTGCTGGTCGCCATGGGCATGCTGCACACGCTGTGCGACCGCGTGCCGCTGGTGTGGCCGTGGGTGGTGGGCATGACCGCGATCGTGAGCGTGACGGGCGCGCTGCGCGATGCGTTTGCGGCCGGCACATGGCTTCCGATCGACCTGCTGCCCTTTGCCGGCATGGGGCTCGGTTGGATCGCGCCGGCGCTTGCGGCGGCGCTGATCGGGGTCCTGTGCTCAAAGCTGTCTCGGCGCTGACGACGCCACGAGATGGGTTGATTGGGGACGGGTTCGTTTCAGCCCATTTTCGGCATCGGACATGGGTTGGAACGAACCCGTCCCCAATCAACCCCCTGAGGCCGCTCCCCCCTGCGCCGGCTAGCGCAGGGGGGAGCGTTCATTCATGAATAAGTACGGGGGTCATTCTTTCCAATCCTGGGGAAACGCCGGATTGGCCCTTCTACGTTCATGAATAAACGCCCCTGCGGCACGGAAGAGACCCATTTTGCCATGTCATGCATACAGTGTTCGACCGATTCTCTCGGCTTGTCGCAGGGTCGCATCCGACGTTGGATAATGGATGCGAAATAAGGGCTACGGCGGGTGAGAGGGCGATGGCTTCATGATCGAAGATTACCGCAAGGCGCGCAAAGCGGGGCTGCGGCAGGTCCGGCAGGATGTCTCGGCGGGCAGGTACCCCTATCCGCCTGCCTTAAGCGACATCATCAAGGACCATGGGTACCAAGGCGAGGTGCCCGTCGGCGTCGTCGAGATCGATATGTCGCTTATCGCGGGAACGCGCACCCAGGGTCGCCAAAACTCGTTCTCCCGCGGCTTCTTGCCTCTGCTCGAAGAGGATTCAGAGTTTGCTGCCAAATGGAGCGCGCTGATCGACTCCCAGCGCGGGGAGGGCCTGCGCGAGCCCATCATCGTCTACGAGTACATGCAGCGGTTCTACGTGCAGGAGGGCAACAAGCGTGTATCGGTGATGCGCTTCCTCGAGATGCCGACGATCACGGCGAATGTCACGCGCATGCTGCCCATGCCCTCAGACTCCAAAGAATACCGTATCTACCAGGAGTTCTTGCGCTTCTATCGCGTGTGTCCCATCTACGGCATCACCTTCTCGGAGGAGGGCTCCTACGAGCGCCTGGCGATCTTCGCCGGGCAGGATCTCGACCACCCGTGGCCCGATGAGCGCGTGGTCGACCTGCGCGCCTCCTTCGGCAGCTTCGCTGAGGCGTTCTCCAAGCGGCACGGCGAGTCGCTCGGTATCACCTCGGGCGACGCGTACCTGATCTACCTCAAGCTCTACGGGTTCGAGCTCGCGGTCTGCGCCTCTCCGGTCGAGATCGCCGATAGGCTTGGCCGCATCTGGGGCGAGCTGCGCGTCACGACCAACCAGGACGCCATCGCCTATCTCGAGGCGCCGACGGAGCCTGCGTCCCGGGGCGGCATCATCTCGGATTTGAAGGGGCTCTACAAAAACAGGTTCTTCCCCAAACCGCTGCGGATCGCGTTCATCTACGAGCGCAGCCCGCAGACGTCCGGATGGGCGGCCGCGCACGACCGCGGCCGTATCGAGCTCGAGCGCGCGTCGGGCGGCACGGTGGAGACCACGGTGTTCACCGACTGCGCGTCCGACGAGGCGTTCGATCGCGCGGTGGAGCGGGCGGTGGCGGAGCAAGACGACCTCATCGTGACCAACGTGCCCACGCAGGCCACGCAGGCCCTGCGCGCGGCGGTCATGTATCCGCAGCTCAAGGTGCTCAACTGCTCGGTCAGCCTGTCGTATGGCGCCGTGCGCACGTTCAGCACCAAGACCTACGAGGTCAAGTTCCTGCTGGGCGCGCTCGCGGCAAGCCTGTCGGACAACCATCGCGTGGGGTACGTGGCGGATTCCCCGGTCTATGGAACGGTGGCGGGTATCAACGCCTTCGCTATCGGCGTGCAGACGGTCGACCCGCACGCGACGGTGTATCTCAAGTGGTATTCGGCCAAAGACTACGATTGGCGCCGCGAGCTTGCCGAGAGCGACGTGCGCATCGTCTGCGCGCGCGATGTGCCCAACCCGGGCAACCCGGATGAGTCGTGGGGTCTGTATCTGGTCGAGCACGACGGCACCGAGGTGCACCTCGGCGAACCGGTCTGGGAGTGGGGGCGCTACTACGAGCGCATCGTCCAGTCCATCCGCGATGACTCGTGGCAGCGCGAGCGCGACGAGCTGCACGACCGCGCGCTGAACTACTGGTGGGGCCTGTCGTCCGGCGTCATGGACGTGCACATCTGCGATTGCGTGCCCGCCCGCCAGCGCAGCCTGGTCGAGATCTTCAAGCAGAGTATGCTGAGCGGCCAGACTCATCCGTTCGCCGGGGAGCTCAAAAGCCAGACGGGGCTCGTGCAGCCGTCCGGCGCGGGGCGCCTTTCGAGCATGCAGATTGCGCGCATGGCATGGCTGAACCAAAACATCGTCGGGCGCCTTCCCGAGGTGCGCGAGCTGTCGGACCGCGGCCTCGACGAGGTGGTCGCCGGCGGCGTGATCCCGGTCAACCCCACCTTGGCCGCCCGGCGCGAGGCCAAGCGATGAAGATCCTCGCCATCTCCGATGTCGAGGAGGCGTGGCTGACCGACCATTTCGACAAGGAGCGCCTGCAGGGCGTCGAGCTCATCATCTCGTGCGGCGACCTGCCGGCGCGCTATCTCGAGCACGTGGTGACGCTCGCCAACGTTCCGCTCGTGTACGTATGGGGCAACCACGATATGGGCTATGTCGAGCATCCGCCGCAGGGGTGCATCTCGATCGAGGGGCACCTGCGCGATTTCCATGGCATCCGCATCATGGGCGTCGGCGGCTCGCTCAGGTACAACGAGCGGGTGTTCGGCTTTACCGAGGCTGAGATGCGCAGGCGGATCGGGCGCCTGGCCCTCATGGCGCGCGCGACGGGCGGGGTCGACATCCTCGTCACGCACGCGCCCATCCGCGGTCTCGGCGATATGGAGGACCTGCCTCATCAGGGGTTCGAGTCGTTTGACTACTACGTCGACAAGCTGCGCCCCGCCTTCATGCTGCACGGGCACGTGCATCTGAACTACGGCCGCGTCGAGCGCGCGCTCGAGCATCCGTGCGGCACGCGGGTCATCAACGCGTGCGGCTCCTATATCTTCGACTTCCCCGATGACAGGATTCGTGCGCGCGACCCCTTCCCGGTCATGTCGATCGCCTAGCCGATGCAATTCAGCTAGGCGCAGATGAGGTGGACCTGCTCCTCGATCTCGTTTCGCTGGGCGTCCGAGAGCACGTCGTCGCAGATCAGCGCGGTCAGGTCGGACAGCCCGAAGAAGGCGTAGAAGTCGCGGCGCCCCAGCTTGCTGGCATCGCTCACGGCGTAGCGTTCGCGCGCCTTCGTCAGCGCGAGGCGCTGGATGCGGCCCTCGTCCATGTCGGCACAGAACAGCGATCCGCCCGATATCCCGTTGGCTCCGATGAAGGCCTTGTCGATGCCGAGCGGGGAGACGGCGTCTTCTGCCATCGCGCCCACGAAGCATCCGGTCTGCTGCCGGTAGAGGCCGCCCACCAGGTACAGCTCGCAGTGCTCGCGGTGCTCGAGCAGCTTGAAGGCCGAAAGGCTGTTCGTGATGACGCGCAGGCGGATATCGGGCAGAAAGCGCGCCATATGCTCTACGGTCGTGCCCGCGCCGAGAAAGACGGTGTCGGACGGCTCGATCAGCTCGATCGCCCGCTGGGCAATGCGCTGCTTCTCCTCGCTGCGCAGACGCCGCTTCTCGGTGTGCGAGTACTCGCGCAGAAGCGGGATGCCCGCCGCGGAGAACGATTCCCTGACGGCGGCGGGCATGCGCGCGCCGCCGTAGACGCGTTCGATGACGCCGCGCTCGGCGAGCTCCTCGAGATCGCGCCGGACGGTCATGTCCGATACGTCGAGGGCCTGCGCGATGGCGGATACGGATTCCGTGCCGCCTCCCGCCAGGCGCGCGATGATCTGTTCTTGTCGTTCCGCTTTGAGCATGGATGCCTCCTTTGATTCATTTGAACACAAACGAACAAAGTCGCGCAAGATTTTTGCGAATGGTGCCAAAGATTCCGTGAGCGCGAGCGACAGCGGGCGGACGGCGCGCGCATGTATACATCATGCGACCTCTTTTTGCGCCCGTTCCGATGGAAGCGCGAACCTCGCAGGTAAACGAAGCGAAATTGAGTCCATATACCACAGTGCCGCATCGTGGGGACGGCGTTGGCCGACATCGCGGACGCGCAGGGGCTCCCTTGTGGTACAGTCGGTGTAGATGAACAAACTCTTACAGGTATGAACACTATCGATCTGTGCCGTCGATAGGGACGAAAGGTAGCAGCGCGGATTCCCCTGTACGGACCGCGCGCCGACAGATGAAAGGGGCCGTTCCATGAGTACCGTCGTATCCGAGCTCATCGATCGCTTCTCCGACCAGTTCGGGGAGGGCCGCACGCTGGCGCACGTCCACGCGCCCGCGCGCAGCGAGATCGCGGGCAACCACACCGACCACGAGGGAGGCCATGTGGTGGCAGGCGCGCTCGACGTCTCCATCGAGGGCGTCGCCGCGCTGAACGGCACCATGACGGCGCGCGTGGCGAGCGCGGGCTACGAGCCGTTCGAGCTCGACCTGTCCGATCTTGCCCCGCGCGAGGACGAGAAGGTCAGCACGGCGGGCCTGGTGCGCGGCATGGCGGCCGAACTCGCGGCGACCGGGCGCGAGGTCCAGGGCTTCGACCTGGTCATGACGAGCGACATTCCCGGTGGCTCGGGCCTTTCGTCCTCTGCGGCCCTTGAGCTCGCGGTCGGCCGCGTCATGGAGACGCTGTGGCCGGGCTCCCCGGTGACGCCGACCGCCATGGCGCAATCGGCCCAGCGCTCCGAGAACATCTATTTCGGCAAGCCCTGCGGCCTCATGGACCAGCTGTCCGAGGCGCTCGGGGGCATCGCCCACATCGACTTCGCCGACCCGGCGAACCCAGTGTCCGAAAAGCTCGATTTCGATTTCGCTGACAAGGGCTACGCGCTGTGCCTGGCCTACATGGGCACCGACCACTCCGTGTCCACGGCAGACTACGCCGCCGTGCCCGGCGAGATGCAGGCTGTTGCCGCCGAGTTCGGCTGCACCCGCCTGTGCGAGGTTCCCGCGGAGCGCTTCGACGAGCGCGTGTCCGAGCTGCGCGCCAAGCTGGGAGACCGCCCGGTGCTGCGCGCGCTGCATTACTACATCGAGAATCGCCTGGTGGTCGAGCGCTTCGAAGCGCTGCGCACAGGCGACATCGACACGTTCCTCGACCTGACGCGCCGCTCGGGCGCGAGCTCGGGCATGTATCTGCAGAACGTCTCGTGCGGCGGCAACGATCAGCCCGCCATGGTCGCGCTTGCGCTTGCCGAGCACCTGCTGGGAGATGCCGGCGCCGTCCGCATCCACGGCGGCGGGTTCGGCGGCTCCATCCAGGCGTTCGTGCCGCTCGACATGGTCGACTTCTTCGTGCGCGGCATGGACGGCTGGCTGGGCGAGGGCAACTGCCGCACCTACCGCATCGCATCCGAGGGGGCGTATGCGCAATGGCTGTAGAGCGGGTCTACGACGCGGGGGCGCTCGCGTCCGATATCGAGGCGCTCGTGCGGCACGCCGTCCGCTGCGGTCTGGTGTCGCCGGCCGATGCCGTTTGGGCGTACAACACGGTGCTCGAGGCCGTCGGGGCGACCGGTCCCTCGGCCCCGGATGCGGCGATTTTCCTGCAGGCCGCCTATGCGACCTCTCCGACCGCGCGGCTGGGCGAGGATGCGCCGGTCGTTGCGGCGAGCGGCGACGACGCGTTCGATCTCGAGGGGACGGTCGCGCGCATCGCCGAAGCAGGCATCGCCAACGGCTGTGAGGAGGACACGCCCTCGGGCGCCGATCGCCTCGCCACGCGCGTCATGAACATCCTGATGCCCCGCCCCTCCGAGGTCGAGCGGACGTTTTCCACCCTGTATAGGGCCTATGGCCCCCGCACCGCCACCGACTGGTTCTACCGGATGAGCTGCGACAGCCGCTACGTGCGCCGCGCCGCCATCGCGCGGAACATCGCCTGGACGTCGTCGACCCCGTGGGGCGAGCTCGAGATCACCATCAACCTCTCCAAGCCGGAGAAGGACCCCAAGGCCATCGCCGCCGCGGGCGCCGCCCCGGCGACCGGCGAGGTCTACCCGGCCTGCCAGCTGTGCATGGAAAACGAGGGCTATCCCGGCCGCGGCGCCGGCGCGACCCACGGCGCGCACCCCGCCCGCCAGAACCTGCGCATCCTGCCCATCACGCTGGGCGGGGAGCACTGGGGCCTGCAGTACAGCCCGTACGCGTACTTCGACGAGCACTGTATCGCCATGAGCGCCGAGCACCGCCTCATGCACGTCGACCGTGAGAACATGAGCCGCCTGCTCGATTTCGTGGACCTGTTCGGCCACTACTTCATCGGCTCCAACGCGGACCTTCCCATCGTGGGCGGATCCATCCTGTCGCACGACCACTTCCAGGGCGGTCGCCATGTCTTCCCGATGATGAAGGCTCCGGCGGCGGGCGCGTTCGAGATGCCGGGATTCGACGACATCGCATGCGAGGTCGTGCGCTGGCCCATGAGCGTGCTGCGCTTGCGGGCCGCCGATCGCGAGCGCCTGCTCGACGCGGCGGCGCACGTGCTCGACGTCTGGCGCGCGTACAGCGACCCGTCGGTGGGCATCCTCGCCTCGACGGTCGAGGACGGCGTCGAGGTGCGCCATAACACCATCACGCCCGTCGCCTGCAAAGACGGCTCCGACTATGTGCTCTACCTGGCCCTGCGCTGCAACATCACGACGCCCGAGCATCCCCTCGGCGTATTCCATCCCCACGCCGAGAGACATCACATCAAGAAGGAGAACATCGGGCTCATCGAGGTCATGGGTCTTGCCATCCTGCCGCCTCGCCTGGTGGAGGAGCTCGGGGCCGTGCGCGGGCATCTGCTGGCGTACGCGGGCGAGGACGATCGCGCCGCGCTCGCTCTCGCGCTCGAATCCGATCCTTTGTGCGCCTCCCATGCCGCATGGGCGCTTGAGCTCGCCTGCGCGCATCCTGACATCGCACCCGAGACGGCCGACCAGATCATCCGCGACGGCGTGAGCGACGTGTTCGCCGGCGTCCTGGAGGATGCGGGCGTCTTCAAATGGGACGAGCCGGGCCGTACCGCCCTCGATCATTTCCTCGCCACGCTGTAACACACGTGCCGTATACAGCGTCGGTCCTGTAAGCAAGGTCCTCCGTGTCCAACCCCTGCGGGCACGGAGGACCTTGCGTTGTTATGGGTTCGCTGGGGACGGGCTCGTTCCAACCCGTGCAACAAAAAAAGCCCCCGCACACGGCGGGGGCTTCTCATTAAAAGTCTACGCGTCGACACGCACGAAGCGGAAGCTGCGGCTCATGTAGAGCGCGGAGCTCACCGGAAGGGGCAGGCCCATGTCCATCAGCGCGTTGGCGGCAAAGACCTGGTCCATGTTGACCTCGCGGTACAGCGCGTCCGGGGTGAGCCCGCGCGGGACCACGTAGCGCGCCTCGCCGTAGCCCTCGGCGCGGGCGACCACGGCGTTCACGATGGCCTCGGCGCCGTCCTCGGAGACGAACTCCCAGGCGTAGATGTCGTCGGTCGCGGGGTCGGTTAGGCGATAGTACAGGCCCTCGCGCACGAGCTGCTCGATCGAGCGGTACTGGGCGATCTGGTTGCGAATGATCTCGCAGGCGCGCTCGGGGAGCTCGAGCAGGTCGAGCTCGTATCCAAAGCCGCCGCCCGCCATGGCCACCAGGCCGCGCGCGGACAGCGACACGGTGCGGCCGTTGACCTCGTTGGGGCAGGCGGACACATGCGCGCCCATGGTGGAGCACGGATAGCCGAACGACGTGCCGTACTGGATGGTCATGCGGTCGTGGCCATCGGTGTTGTCGCTCGTCCAGAACTGCGGCGCGTAGTGGAGCCAGCCCGCGTCGAAGCGGCCGCCGCCTGCGGCGCAGCCCTCGATCAGCAGGTTGGGGTAGCGCTGCACCAGGCGCTCGAGCACATCGTACAGGCCCAGGTAGTAGTCGTAGACGACGCGGCCCTGATCCGTGGCGGCGTGCGAGTAGATGTCGACCATGCTGCGGTTGAAATCCCACTTGAGGTACTCGATGTTGCCCTGGTCAAGCACCGAGCAGATTTGGGCGAAGATGTTCTCGCGCACGTCTTCGCGCGAGAAGTCGAGCACGAGCTGGTCGCGGCCGAGTGCGGGCGCTTTGCCCGGCACGGCGAGCGCCCAGTCGGGATGCGCGCGGTACAGGTCGGAATCCTCGTTGACCATCTCCGGCTCCATCCAGATGCCGAACTTGATGCCGAGCGCGTTGATCTTCTCGATGAGCTGGGCGAGCGTTCCGCCGAGCTTCTCCTCGTTGACCGACCAGTCGCCGAGCGCGCGGAAGTCGTCGTTGCGGTCGCCGAACCAGCCGTCGTCCATGACGAGCATGTCCATGCCCAGATCGGCGGCCTTGGCGGCAAGACGCACGAGCTCGTCGCCGGTGAAGTTGAAGTAGTGAGCCTCCCAGCTGTTCACGAGCACGGGGCGCGGGGCGTCGCGCCACGGGCCGCGGCAGATGTGCCGGCGGATGCAGCGGTGCAGGTTGTGGGAGAGACGCTCCAGGCCCGCGCCCGAGTAGGTCATGATGACCTCGGGCGCCACGAGCTCGTCGCCGGGCTCCAGCGGATAGGAGAACAGCTCGTCGGAAAGGCCCATCTGCATGCGGATCTGCTGGTACTGGGTCTGCTCGACCTCGGCCTTGAAGTTGCCGCTGTACACGAACGTCATGGACCAGGCGCGGCCCGCCGTCTCGGTGGCGTCGTGGTCGCACAGGATCATGAACGGGTTGTATTGGTGCGAGGACTGGCCGCGGCGGCTGCCGACGGCAAAGGAGCCGGGCAGCACGCGCTGACGGCTGGGCTTGCGCTCCATGCAGTGCTGGCCGTTGAAGGTGATGACGTCGAAGTTGCCGTGGACGAAGTCCAGACAGGCGCTCTGCAGCCTCTCGACGGTGACGCGGCCCTCGCCGCGGTTCTTCACGACGGCGGCGCGGCAGATGACGTCGATGGCGGGCAGCACGCCGTACAGCAGCTCGACCTCGAGGCCCAGCCGCTCGTCGGCAAGCGTGACGGACAGCGTCTGGGCGTCGTCTGCGTCCGCATCGGCGTAGGCAGCGGGCAGGCCGGCGAGCGCGTACTTGCCGCAGCGCACCTCGTGGCGCGCGTAGCGCAGGTCGCAGCCGAAGGTGCCCTGGGCGTCGCGGACGACCAGCAGCGGGCTGCGCAGGTCGCCGTTGCCCTGGAACGGGGACTCCTGGGGCAGGACGTCGAGCGAATAGGTGCGGCCCGTGACGTCGTGGGGCGTCGTGCAGCAGCCGCTGCGGTCGGCGAACGTGGGCAGATACGACATCTGGCCCTCGCTGCGCGCACCGTAGTACAGGTGCGTGAGGTACCCGACTTCGTCGACCTGCATCTGATAGGTCGTGTGTAGCGTGTGCAGCGTGAAGGTCCGCGTTGCATCATCAATGCGTATGGGCATCGTACCTCGCTTTATGAGATATTGGACACAGCAAGAAAACGGAGCCGGCGCTATGCCGAACCGCAGGTATTTTAAGGCACGTGGACCCCGCAAGCGGGGTCCACGTGGCAGGGGCTATAAGCTACACGAGCAGGACATATGTCGCATTTCCTACGTGTGCATGTCGCAGAAGGGCTACTTGACCGCGCCGTTCGTGACGCCACCGATGATCTGCTTCTGCGCGACGATGTAGAAGACGATCATCGGCAGCATGGCGAGCAGGTAGCTGGCGAACGCCAGGTTGTAGTTCGTGGAGAACGCGGTCTGGAAGTTCATCTGCGCGAGCGGCAGCGTGTTGACGCCCTGGCCGCCCATGATGACGAGCGGGGTCATGACGTCGTTCCACACGGCCAGGCCGGTGATGACGGCGACGGTCGCGTGCATGGGCTTCATGAGCGGGAAGATGACCTTCCAGTAGGTGCTCCAGGTGGAGGCGCCGTCCATGCGCGCGGCCTCCTCCAGCGCGATGGGGATGTTACGCAGGTAGCCGGTGTAGAGCATCATGTTCATGGGCATGTAGAACACGATGTAGAGGATCATGACGCCGACCATGTTGTCGAGGTGCATCACGGCGGTCTGCTTGACGAGCGGCATCATCAGGATCGCGAAGGGCACGTACATGCCGGCGATGATGAAGTAATAGGACGCCTTGAAGATCTTCTTGTGGTCCATGTTGCGCCCGATCGCGTAGGCGGCAAGGCTGTGGATCAAGATGGAGGCCACGACCGCCACGACGGTGATGATGAGCGAGTTCAAGAACGAATTGAAGAAGTCGGTGACTTGGATGGCCTCGATGAAGTTATCGAGGCTCCAGTGGCTCGGCAGCGACAGGATGCCCGCGATGTCGTTGGTCATCTCGGTGGGATCCTTGAAGGCGATGACCACCGCCATATACAGCGGGAAGATGATGGTGATAAGACCGATGATGAGAAGGATGGTCACAGGCCAGTTAGCCCGTTCCTTGACTTTTTCCTTAGCCATTAGAGCTGCTCCTCCTTACTGTTCAAGAACTTCGTCTGCAGGATGGAGACCACGGCGATGAGGATGAAGAAGATCACCGCGTTGGCGCACTGGTAGCCGAACTGGCCGCCGGACAGGCCGTTGTTGTAGATAAGGTAGGAGATGGACTCCGTGGACTGCGCCGGGCCGCCGGAGGTCATGGCGACGATCTGATCGAAGACCATCAGCATGTCCTTCATGACGAGCACCATGTTGGTGGTGACCGACGGCATGATGAGCGGGAACGTGATGTAGCGGAATTTGTCCCAGCCAGTCGCGCCGTCAAGGGCGCCGGCCTCGTAGACGTCCTCGGGCACCGAGGACAGACCGGTGATGTAGATGATGGTGGTCTGCGCGCAGGCCTGCCACACGAGCACGACCACGATCGCGACCCATGCCCAGTCCGAGCTCGCCAGAATCGATTCGGCACCGGTGATGGCGGGCACGATGTAGGTGAAGAAGTAGCTGAACACGTAACCCACGACCAGGCCGCCGAGGATGCGGGGCACGAAGTACACGCCGCGCAGGGCGCTCTTGAACCTGATCTTGCTCGACAATCCGATGGCGAGCATGAGGGAGATGACGTTGGTGAGCAGGGTTGCCACCACCGCCACCTTGAAGGTGAACAGGTAGGAGTTCAGGATACGGGTATCGGTGAACATGTCCATGTAGTTCTGCAGGCCCACGATGTTGAAGGCGCCGTAGCCCTTCGAGTCCGTGAAGCTGTACAGAAAGCCCGTGATGAGCGGGAACGTATTGAATGCGCAGAAGATCACCAGGACAGGGATCAGAATCGCCATGAAGGTCTTGTTGCGACCCGACCCGACCTTGGTTGCCGTTGATGCCATGCTTCCTCCTTACTCCTGAGCCGCGGCTTGGACCTTGCGAATGACGCTGCGGTTGTAGCGCTGCCAGTCGTTGTCCCACTTCGTGAGGAACGCGTCGACGTCCTTGTTGAGCAGCATCGTCTGGAGCTGAGCGTCGCAGCCCATGGCGGAGGGATAGGAGTGGTCGAGGTAGTCGAGCACACGACCCTCCTCGATCCAGGGAGCCACGTCGTCAAAGAGAGGATCGAGCTCGAAGGTGCCCTCCAGGCAGGGGATGGCACGCTGGTCGTCGATGTAGGTCTGGACGTTTTCGGCCTGTGACAGGAAGTTGATGACCTCGTAGACGGCATCTTTGTGCTCGCAGGTCTCGGCAACGCACCACTGCAGGTCGACGCCCGAGATCACCACGCGGTCATCGGCGTTTTCTGCCGACGGCATGGGGAACATTCCGATGTTCATGTCGGGGTTCACCGACAGGATCTGCGGCACGGCGAAGCTGCCGCAGGGGTACATGGCGCTCTGGCCGCGCGCGAAGGCGGTGCAGGCGTCGTTGTAGGCGTAGGCGAACGGGCCGGGCTCGGCGTAGTCGAGCAGCTCGAGCATGCGCTCGGCAGGCTCGCGGTAGTAGTCGGCGAACTTCGCGTTGCCGAGGTTGACCTGGTAGTTGAGGTCAGAGGGGACCATGTTGGCCGTGATGGAGTTCCAAGGCGACAGGATGGTCCAGGTGTCCAGGTAGCCCAGGTAGATGGGATAGACATCCGGCTCCTCGGACTGGATCTGTTTGAACAGCGCGATCAGCTCGTCCCAGGTCTCGGGGATGGTCCAGCCGTGCTCGGCGAACATGTCCTTGTTGTAGAGCATGCCCGCGGCGTTCGCCACGAACGGCACGCCGTAGATGCCCTCCATGGGCACGTAGGTGACGCTGTCCAAGATGTCGATGTAGGCGTCCTGCACGTCCTCGATGGTGGGGCAGTCCGACACGTCGGCCAAGATGTTGGAGTCGGTGAAGTTGGCGTAGTCGCCGTCGCCGCCGATGCCGATGACATCGGGGTAGTTCTCGCGCACGAAGCGCGTCTTCATGACGGTCACGGCGTCCGCCGGGCTCTGGATGTTCAGGTA
Source organism: Collinsella ihumii (assembly GCF_030385545.1). Taxonomy (NCBI): domain Bacteria; kingdom Bacillati; phylum Actinomycetota; class Coriobacteriia; order Coriobacteriales; family Coriobacteriaceae; genus Collinsella; species Collinsella ihumii. The sequence goes on from NZ_JAUEIQ010000004.1 coordinate 52,330, forward strand.
GATGTCGTCGTGCGAAGCGTTGAAGTCTTCCATGAGCTGCTCGAAGATGCTCACGGCTTCCTGCTTGTAGCTGACGATCTCAACCTCGATCTTGCCGTCTGCGCGCTCGGTGGTGCAGCCGCTGAACAGCAGGCCTGCTGCTCCAGCTGCCGCCCCCCCAAGGAGCGCACGGCGGGAAATGGGTTTGTTCAGCATGCGTAAGCCTCCTTCCGCACTTAGTGAACGATGGCCAGCTCGGACTGCTTGTCGAACACGTGGACCTTGTCGAGGTCGAATGCGATCTTGATGCGGGAGCCGACACGTGCGGGGTTGGTGGACGAGACATGGCTGGAGATGGACCCGCCGTCAACATCGGCGTAGATCATGGCCTCGGAGCCCAGCAGCTCGTAGACGGTGACGGTGGCGTCGATCTGCTCGGAGAGGTTGCGGTCTGCGGGGTGCTCGTTGGAGTCCACGACGTCCTCCGGGCGGATGCCCATGGTGACAGCCTTGCCCACGTAGCCCTTGTCCTTCAGAACCTTGCCCTTGGCCTCGGGCAGGGTGATGGTGTTCGAGCCGAAGCTCAAGGTAACCTTGCCGGCAGCCTCGCCCACGCTGGCGTCGATGAAGTTCATCTGCGGGGAGCCGATGAAGCCTGCCACGAACAGGTTGCAGGGCTCGGAGTAGAGCTTCGAGGGGGAGTCGACCTGCTGCATGACGCCGTCCTTCATGACAACGATGCGGGTGCCGAGCGTCATGGCCTCGGTCTGGTCATGCGTGACGTAGATGATGGTGGCACCCAGGCGCTGGTGCAGCTTGGAGATCTCGGCACGCATCTGGACGCGGAGCTTGGCGTCGAGGTTGGACAGCGGCTCGTCCATGAGGTAGACCTTCGGGTTGCGGCAGATGGCGCGGCCCATGGCGACGCGCTGGCGCTGACCGCCGGAGAGCGCACTTGGCTTGCGGTCAAGCAGCTTGTCGAGGTCGAGGATGCGCGCGGTCTCGCGCACGGTCTTGTCGATCTCCTGAGGATCGGCCTTGCGGAGCTTCATCGGGAAGGCCATGTTGTCGTAGACCGTCATATGCGGATACAGCGCGTAGTTCTGGAAGACCATCGCGATGTCGCGGTCCTTGGGCTCGACGTCGTTCACCACGCGGCCATCGATCTTGAGGGTGCCGGACGTGATGTCCTCGAGGCCCGCGATCATGCGCAGGGTCGTGGACTTACCGCAGCCCGAAGGACCGACGAAGATGATGAACTCCTTGTCGGCGATCTCCAGGTTGAAGTCCTTAACGCCCTCGTAACCGTTCGGGTATTTCTTCCCCACGTGTTCCAGAGAGAGTTCTGCCATAGCTTAAACCCCTTCCTGTATGCCTTCCTGTGTCTGATTCCACAAGCAGGCAATTCTTACTGCAGGTTTCATATTAAGTTGCCTTAATTCGTTCTTAAGAAGCTATTAGGCTATACAAGCTAACAGAATGCGCTAAAACGCAGGTAAAACTATGTTTATTTGGGAAGGATAATTAGTTCTCGTTCGGCAAACGGGGCAAAATGAACCGGAAACGGCTTTGGGTATTCGTAAAGTAGTTTTCATCATGCTCAAAAAATAGGCATCTACCTGCGAAAACTATAGAAAATAGCAAAAGTGCATAGAGATATTCCCAAACTGGTATAAAAAGTCGCATAGAATGATATTCGTCCCTATAACATTTTGCAGGCTTTGCACGGCACCAAGATATATGTCATACGCTATGAGAGGGGTACAGATGCCAATCCACGAGATTGTCTCATCGACGTTTTCCCGAGGTAAATACATAGATCTGATGCCATATCAGTACGGTCGCGAGGTGTGCACACCAGGACATGCCTTTGGGCCGTTTCGGCGCAGCCACTACCTGTTCCACTACATCATCTCCGGGTGCGGGACACTCGTGGCCTCCGATGAGTCGGGTCGGCAGACGACCTATTACCTGGGGCAGGGCGAAGGGTTCCTCATCTTTCCCGGGCAGACCAACACCTATTACGCCGACATGGACGACCCGTGGGAGTACATCTGGGTGGAGTTCGACGGTATCCGCGTCAAGGAATCTCTCTCGCTTGCCGGCCTGTCCGAGTCCAGCCCGATCTACCGATCCGACAAGGCGGAGCTGCGCAGCTCCATGGAGCAGGAGATGCGTTTTCTGGTCGACCATCAGGACGCCTCGGCGTTCCAGCTGATCGGGCACACCTACCTGTTCCTCGACAGCTTCTTGCGCTCCATCGTGAACCAGCGCGCCGCGACGACCAACCGCCTGCAGGACCTCTATGTGCGCGAGGCAATGTCCTATATCGAGCAGAACTACCAAAACGGGATCACCGTGGAGGACATCGCGCGCCAGACCGGGCTCAACCGCAGCTACTTCGGCAAGATCTTCAAGAGCGCTACGGACAAGTCGCCCCAGCAGTACCTGATCGACTTCCGCATGACGAAGGCCGCCCAGCTGCTTAAGCTCACCGCGCTGTCGGTGGGCGAGGTCGGCCGCGCGGTGGGGTATCCCAACCAGCTGCACTTCTCCCGGGCGTTCAAGGGCACGTTCGGCCTCTGCCCGCGCGAATGGCGCCGCGCCAACACCCACGCGTGAGTGCGGAGGGCGCGCGAGGGAGGTCGCTGAACCCGTCGCGTGCGAAACCGCACCTCGGTAAAAGGTTTTACCGAGGTGCGAGGGCGCTTCGTTTTGAATTTGGTATCAAGTTTCGGGCAATAAGGGCCGCGTAGTGGCTGGTCGGAGGCCCCTCACAGGGCCTCCGTGGTCGTTCGTGTGAAGAACCTGCAGGTCACAGGCTTGTCGGATATGGCCGTTTTCCCTTCGCACTTCTTGAATTGATACCAAATTCATGTTCAAAATATAGTGACCCCCTCTTATCTGCGGTTTTGCGGTGAGGTTTCCCCACCGTCGCCGTACGCTACGCATCGACGCTTGGGGTTTGGACCGCGAGGTTGGTATCGAGTTCCCGCAACGCTCCCCGTGCGCGGCCCGCGCGCCGCGCGTGCGCGCGAAAAACGTGCGGCGATGTGCGCGGCATGCTCCGTGCGGCACCGCTTGCGTGCTACGATTACACCGTTTGATATATCCGTGAACCGTTTTGGAGGGTATCCATGAGCAAGGTTCTCGTCTTCGGACACCAGAATCCCGACAACGACGCCATCATGAGCGCCGTCGTCCTCACCCAGCTGCTGAACCAGGTCAACTACAACGGCGACACCTACGAGGCCCGTCGCCTGGGCCCGCTGCCCGCCGAGTCCGCCAAGCTGCTCGCCGACAACGGTATCGCCGAGCCCGAGCTGCTCGAGTCGGTCGAGGAGGGCCAGCAGGTCGTGCTCACCGACCACAACGAGGCCGGCCAGTCCGTCGCCGGGCTTGAGGGCGCCCAGATCGTCGGCGTCGTCGACCACCATCGTTTCGGCGGCTTCACCACCGCGGCGCCGCTGCACATCATCTCCCTGCCTTGGGGCTCCAGCTGCTGCATCGTGGCGAGGCTGTTCGAGGTCTTCGGACAGCAGCCGACTGACGCGCAGGCCAAGCTGCTGCTCTCGGCCATGATGACCGACACCCTCATGCTCAAGAGCCCCACCACGACCGATGTCGACCGCGCCGTCGCCGCCCGCCTCGGCGAGCAGCTCGGCGTCGACCCGGTCAAGTTCGGCATGGAGGTCTTCCTCACCCGTCCGTCCGGCTCCTTCACGGCCGAGCAGATGGTCGGCAACGACATCAAGCAGTTCGAGGTCGGCGCCGACAAGCTGCTCATCGGCCAGTACGAGACCGTCGACAAGACCCGTGCGCTCGGCATGATCCCCGAGATCCGCGAGGCCATGCGCGCCTACCAGGCCTCCAAGGGCGCCGACGGCATCGTGCTGTGCCTGACCGACATCATGGAGGAGGGCTCCCAGGTGCTCTTCGAGGGCAAGACCGATGTCGCCCAGAAGGGTCTCGGCATCGACGACGTGCCCGAGGGCGTGTGGATGCCCGGCGTGCTCTCCCGCAAGAAGCAGGTGGCCGCGCCGATTCTCGCCGCCGCAGAGTAGCCTGATCGCAAGCTGTCTCTTCAATGCCCGGTGCCGCGTGATGCGGTGCTGGGCATTGTCTTCCGGCTGCGCGCAACGGTGCCGGAAGACAAGCTGGGCGCCCCTGCGACCGCCGGCGGCGAATCCAGCCTTATTCCCGGGGCCGGCATCAATTCGAGATCCCCGATGAAGCGCCCGCGCCCGCCGTCCTCTTTCCAAGGGTCGCTTCGCCCTCTTTGAACGGCAATCGGCGGGTCATACCCTGTTTACATTGAGAATAACGATGCGTGCCGATCGCGTATGCCGCGGCGATAGCTCCGCATGCAGGCGGCCTCCTGCATAAGCCTCGTCAGAGGCGCATGTAGCCCGACATGCGGCAGGCTCCTGCGGCCTTGGTCTGGCGGATCTGTTGCTCGGTGGTGTCGGTGACGCCGCCCAGGGCGAGCACCGGAACATGGGCCCGGGCGATAACCGCGTTGAGGAAATCCAGGCCGCGCCCGGGCAGCGGCTTGCACGACGGGGCGAAGACAGGGCTGGCAATGAGGTAGTCTGCGCCCAGGGCCTCCGCGCCGACGACCTCGTCCAGCTCGTGAACGTTGGTGCCCACCAGCTCAAAGCCCGCCGGGCGGCCCGTGCGCGTCAGCACGGGCAGCGGCAGGTGCAGGCTCCGAGCGCCCGCGCGCCGGGCGGGCTCGACAAAGGAGTGGGCGATGAAGGCGACGTGCGCGCGCTCGCAGGCTGCGCGCACGTCGCGCGCCAAGCGCTCGTAGGCGTCTGGCGCCAGGTCCTTCTCGCGCAGGACCAGTGCGTCGACCTTGCCGGCCAGCCGCTCCACCTGATCGGGAAGCGGGCGTGTGCAGTTGAGCCGATCCGTTATCGCCACGCGAGCGAATTGTCCGGATGAGAAGAGCACGGCAAGGCTCGGCGCGCCAGCGGGTGCCGTCCCAGCGCCGGCGGCAGCCGAGGCGGACGTCTGCATGGCGGCAGGACTGGCCGCCCCGGTCGTCCCCGCGGCACCGACGGCCCTCACCTCCATTGATCGACCGGATACGATATGCTCGTCAACCATGGCGCTCCTCTCTGAGTTTTCGTTGATCGGTGCATCGCCAGCGGGCGGGCGCGGCGGTTACACCAGCACGTGGTCGTTCATCACCGGCTCCAGACCCATCCGTCGCATGGCGGCGCACATGGTGGGGAGGTCGCGGGTGTCCGCTATCTCAAACTGATCGTCGCCCTCGTCGGCCTGGTGGGTGTGCTCGCCCACGCCCGTCGACACGCCTGCCGATACCTTGGTGGCCGTGATGACGGCCGCGTGGTCACGGAACCGCGCGCTTTCGCGCGAGGACACCGTGAGTCCCGCAAACGGCATGAAGATGCGGTACGCGCAGATGACCTGCATGAGCTGGCGCTCGCTCACGTGCGGCGCATGCGGAACGACACCGCCCTTGGCCGGGCGCATGCGCGGGCACGAGAAGCTGATCTCGGCCGCGGGGTAGGCGCGCTGGATCTCCCATGCGTGCAGGCCGCAGGCCAGGGCATCGCGGCGGAAGTCGGCTAGGCCCAGCAGCGGCGCAAACGCCACGCCGCGCATGCCGCCGCGCAGCGCGCGCTCCTGCGCCTCGAAGCGGTACGGCATGATGCGCTTGCGGCCGCGCAGGTGGAGCTTGCCGTAGCGCACGGGATCGTAGGTCTCTTGGAACACGGTGACGTAGTCGACGCCGGCGGCGCGCAGGCGCGCGTAGTCCGCCACGTTGGCGGGGTAGACCTCCACGCCCACCGTGCGGAAGCGCTCCGCCGCGAGCTCGCAGGCGCGTGCGATATAGTCCACGCTGCTGCGCTGCGGGTCCTCGCCGGTGAGCAGCAGGATCTCCTCCTGGCCCGTGGCCGCGATGGCGTCGAGCTCCGCTATGATCTCGGTCTCGTTCAGCTGCGCGCGGCGGATGTCGCTTGCGCAGTTGAAACCGCAGTACACGCAGCGGTTCTCGCAGTAGTTGGCGATGTAGAGGGGCGTGAAGAACTGCACGTTGGCGCCAAACCACCGCGCGCGCTCGCGCTGGGCGCGTACGGCCATCTGCTCCAGATACGGTTCTGCTGCGGGGGCGAGAAGCACGCCGAAGTCCTCCGGCCCCACCGTGTCCTCGGCCAGCACGCGGCGTACGTCGGCGGCGGTCACGGCGCTCGGATCGTACGCCTCGGCGGCATCGAGCACCCGGTCGAACATGCCGCCGCCCAGCACGTCCATGTCCGGCAGGAACGTGAGCGGATCGAGGGCGCGATCCGTGTGAATGGCCGCGTCGAGCGCCTCCTGGGACAGCGGTGCGAGGCGGTACGCGCGCGTGCCCACCGCTTCGCGCGGAAGGTCGGCCGTGGTGAGGTCGCCGGCGGCCAGGGCCGCGGCGGCGTTTTCGGGAACGGTGCCCGATGCGTCCTTCTCGCCCTGCTCGGTCTTGTCCGCCATGGCTACCGCCCCTCTTCCTCAAGAAAGCCGGTCAGCGGGGACGACGCCTCGCCTGTGTCCAGCACACGGCCCAGGCCGGCCCGGTACGCCGCGCGACCGGCATCCACCGCTTGGCCGAAGGCGCGAGCCATAAGGCGGATGTCTCCGGCGGTGGCCACGGCCGTGTTGGCCATGACCGCCGTGGCGCCCATCTCCATGGCTTCGCACGCCTGCGACGGCCGGCCGATCCCGGCGTCCACGATCACCGGCAAATCGATCTCCTCGATGAGGATGCGGATGAAATCCCGTGTGACCAGGCCCTTGTTGGACCCGATGGGCGCGCCTAGCGGCATGACCGCGGCGGCGCCGGCGGAGACCAGATCGCGCGCCACGTTGAGGTCGGGGTACATGTAGGGCAGCACGGTGAAGCCCTCGTCGGCAAGGAGCTCGGTGGCGCGGACGGTCTCGGCGTTATCCGGCAGCAGGTATTTGGTGTCGCGGATGACCTCCACCTTGACGAGGTCGCCGCAACCCAGCTCGCGCGCCAGGCGGGCGATGCGCACGGCTTCCTCGGCGGTGCGGGCGCCCGACGTGTTGGGCAGCAGGGTCACGCCGTCCGGGATGGCGTCCAGGATGTTGCCTTCCTGGCCGGTGTTGGCGCGCCGCACGGCCAAGGTCACGATCTCGGCGCCGGCGTCCTCGACGGCCGCGCGGACCAGGTCCAGCCTGAACTTGCCCGAACCCAGGATGAAGCGCGAGCTGAACTCCTTGCCGCCCAGCAGCCAGGTATCCGCCTCCGGGGCCTGGCAGGCGGTTTGCGTATGCTCTGACATTGATGATGCTCCTCTCTTTTCTGGGACCCTTGCCGCGCCTGTTCCATCGCTGAGACGGGGGCGCAGAGGGTCGTTGCGTTACGTGCGATAGGGACGAGGGAACGCGCCCTAGCCTTCCGGTGCTTCCTCTCCCATGATGAGGCGCAGGGCGAGAAGCGCCTGCTGGGCGGCGCACAGCGCCACGCGCGGCGCGTAGAGCACCTGGCCCGCGCCCACGTCCGACCTTCCATCGCCGCAGAGGTAAAGCCGTCGGCCCATCCGGCGCGTGACGATTTCCGCCGCCGGCCCCAGGCCCGCCATGCCGTTGCCGGCGATGACCACCGGGCCGTCAGGCTGGGCGAGAAGCTCCTCGACCAGGAGCGCCTTGGCCTCCGGGGCGTCGAACGCCTCGCATACAAGGGGGCAGCCGGCAAAGAGCGCGCGTGCGTTGGCCGCCGTCACGCGTTCGCACCGGGCGTCCACGACGATCTTCGGGTCGATGGCGCGCAGTTGATCGGCTAGCGCCTCGACCTTGGGCATGCCCACGTGCTGCCGGAAGTAATGCTGGCGGTTGAGGTTGCTCGCATCGACCGCGTCGAAGTCCACGATGCGCAGGGCGCCGATGCCGCTGCGCGCCAGCATGACCGCGATGTTCGACCCCAGCCCGCCGGCGCCGGCGATGCCCACGCAGGCCGCGCGCAGGCGCTCGCGCGCCGCCGTTCCGATGCGTGCCGCAAGGGGGTCTGCCGCCCCGGCGCGCACGCTGCCCTCGTCCATCAGCCGCCTCCCACAAACCGTACGATCTCCAGCGCATCGTCGGCGCGCAGCGTGCGTTCGGCAAACTGCGCGCGCGGCACGATGTCGCCGTTGAGCTCGCACGCCACGCGCGTGCCCTCAAAGTCCATCCGGTCGAGCAGCTGCGCCAGCGTAAGGCCGTCGACCGACGGATCCTCCTTGCCGTTCACCCGTGCCATGGGACCTCCTCTCGTTACGGAATCGTCGCCAGCCAAGAGCACGCACCCGCGGCCACCGCGCCTCCGCTGCAAGAGCGGGGCGTCGAGCCAACAAAAAAGCGCGCACGAAGGGACACCGCACCCGAGGTGGTGCGCCCCTTCGTACGCGCTGCGTACTCTGACGTGAAGGATACCCCGCCGAAGCCGGCCCGTCAATACGCTGTGGTCGCGCCGTCAGCAAAGCGGAGGGGGGCGTGGCGATGGGCCCGCGAGCGCCGGGCCTTGCTGTGAAGCGCCCTGTGCAGAACCTGCGCACGACCCGTGGATGTTCCATGTTATCGCCTATCGAATCGGTGGGTTTTTATCACGGGTAGGGGATGCTGTATTCGGGGCTTCCCCGGAGCCTACAGACCGCTTGCCCGCTTTTGCCGCGCGTTCCCAAAGAACTGCCGCATGAGGGCTTGTGAGTCAATAATAATTTATTACGAACCGCGGGACGTCGGATGCGGCGCCCGCGGTTTTGTGAGAAGGACGTTTGGAGCAGAAAGGATCGGAGCTGACATGACAAAGCGTAAGCGCATGCACAACCAGCGGACGGCCAAGGCGGTCGAGCGCAAGGCGCTTGCCCTGGATGCTCCGAGCATACCGGTGCCGCTCATGAGCGATGAGCAGCGTCTGCGCATCGAGCGCCGCAGCGTGCTCGACCGCATCACCTCCAACGGCACCATCTCCGCCTGCGTGATGATCCTCGCCGCCGTTGCCGCGGTGATCTGCGCGAACACCGATGCGTACTATGCGCTGCACGAGTGGTTCGCCCTGCCGGTGTCGATTGGCATCGCCGGGTGGGAGTTCTCGTTCAGCTTCGAGCTGTTCGTCAACGACTTCCTCATGGCGATCTTCTTTTTGCTCGTCGGCACCGAGCTCAAATACGAGATGACCGTCGGAGAGCTCAGGCGCCCGCGCCAGGCCATGCTGCCGATGCTCGCGGCGGTGGGCGGCGTGATCGCGCCCGCCTGCATCTACGCGTTCGTGAACCGCGGGGGGGCGGTCTACGGCTGGGCCATCCCCATGGCGACCGATATCGCCTTCGCGCTCGGCGTGCTCTCGCTCCTGGGCAACCGCGTGCCCCCGGCGATCAAGGTGTTCTTCTCGACGCTCGCCATCGCCGACGACCTGCTGGCCATCGTGGCCATCGCCCTGTTCTACGGCCATGCCCCGAGCATGATGTGGCTCGGTGCCGCCGCGGTGGTGACCGCGCTGTTGGTCGTCCTCAACATCCGCAGGCACTTCCGCCTGGCGCCGTATCTGGCCCTCGGCCTCGTGCTGTGGTTCTGCCTGTACCAGTCTGGCGTCCACGCGACGCTCGCCGGCGTGATCCTGGCCTTCACCATCCCGGCGCGCTCCGACATCGATGCGGGCGGCCTGGTGGAATGGGTACGCGCGAAGCTCCCCGAGCTCGACGACCGCTATGACGACGAGGCGCACATCCTCGGCCAGCACGATTTCACGCACGCGGTCAACGGCGTCGAGCGCGTGATGCACCGCGTGACGCCGCCGCTGCAGCGTCTGGAGCACGCCATCTCCACGCCGGTGAACTTCATCATCCTGCCGATTTTCGCGTTCGTGAACGCGCAGGTCAGGCTGGTCGGCGTCGATCCCGCGACGCTTCTGTTCGACCCCGTCGCGCTCGGCGTGTACTTCGGCATGCTGCTGGGCAAGCCGATCGGCATCGTGGGCATGACCGCGCTGCTCGTCAAGACGAAGCTCGCCGAGCTCCCGACCGGCGTGCACTGGCCGCATGTCGTCGGCGTCGGCATCCTGGGCGGCATCGGTTTCACCATGTCCATCCTGATCGCCGGCCTGGCGTTCACCGAGATCCCCGCGGAGCTGCTCGCCGCCAAGACGGCGATTCTGGCGGGATCGATCTCTGCGGCGCTTATCGGCCTGATCTACATGCATTGCGTGTGCCACAAGCGCGCGTAGGGGCCGTGGCGCGGTATCTATCCGCGATCGTGGTCAATTCACCTATCGAACCGGGAATGCCGGCTGCGTATAAACGGACAAACCCGCCCAGAGGAGCTCTCCGGGCGGGTTTTTTCGTTCGCCATGGGCATGAAGCGCCGGGTTCTTCGGTCGACGCGCCGCTCAGTCTTGCAAGAAGTGAAGGGACGCATCGCAATATATTGTCTCAGCCATGGACCGAACCCGGTTCGATGGGTGAATTGACCACGATCGCGAAATCATAGCGCGCGACGCGGCCTCGGCATGGGCGCGCCCCGCGTCAGCCCGCCAGCTGCCGGCGCACCTTCTCGACCTGCTCGATGGCGCGGTTGACCTGGTAGCGGGCATCGTCGATCTTTCCCTGGACGTACAGGTCCACGAAGGGGTTGTCCAAAAACAGGTCGGCCGCCAGCACCAGATTGCCCGTCTGGATGTTCACGCCCTGCGAGCCGTCGATATCGCGCAGCTCGTAGGCGAAGGTCGCGAGCGCGCTGCGGGCCGCGTCGAGCTCGTCTTGGGCGTCGGACATCTTGCCGCGCTTGATGAGCGATGAGATGAAGCCGCCCGCCAAGATGTCGAACGCGCCCCAGTTGCGCGCCGAGTGCAGCAGGTCGCGCGCGCGGTACAGGTGCTCGAGCGCGCGGTCCGCGGCCTCGATGGCCTCATCGATCTCTGTGCGCAGGTCTTTGTCCATGCGATGCCTCCTCTATGGTGAGCGTTCGGTCTCGGGGCCGCCCGTCTACTCCACCGTGCCGTAGGTTCCGCCCCAGCCGTGGGCCGCGAGCGCCGAGTTCAGCTGGTCGCAGAGGCGCTGCCGATCGTAGGTGCCCGGAGGCAGCAGCGTCACGATCTCCATGAGGTCGGGCGCGAGGTCCAAGATCTCGGCCTGAACCACGAGGTCGAGCCGGTCGATGACCTGCCTTCCCGTGAACATGCCGTCCACGAGCCGCTGAAGCTCGCCGAACTCTTCCGCCTGGAACGATCCAAGTCGCATGTGTCCTCCTTGGGTACGGGTTGTCCGCTATAAATCTACCACGGTCGCAAATCGGGGCAGCATGTACAGAGTCGACACACATCGGAAACATCGCGTGCGTATTATACTAGGGCGCACGTGTACGACCGATCGCCTGTCCTGTTTTTGCATGGATGCAGGCCAGCGATTCACGCGAGGGAAGAGGGCCCCGGTATGCAGACAATGTATGAGCAGATGGATACTGCCGCGCTTGATGCCGCTTTGGCGGATCTGACCAGACAGGTTGACGAGGTCAAGGCCAAGGGGCTCAAGCTCGACATGGCGCGCGGCAAGCCGTCGCCGGCGCAGGTCGATATCTCCCGCCCGATGCTCGATCTGCTCTCGAGCGGCGCCGATCTCACCGACGAGGGCGTGGACTGCAGCAACTACGGCTGCTTCGAGGGCATCCCCTCGGCGCGTCGCCTTGCGGGCGAGTTCTTGGGCCTGCCGGCGGACCAGACCATCGTGCTGGGGTCTTCGAGCCTGAACATCATGCAGTCGGTGCTCATCCACTATTGGGAGAAGGGCGTGCCCGGGTACACCCCGTGGAGCAAGCTCGACCGCGTGAAGTGGCTGTGCCCCGCGCCCGGTTACGACCGCCACTTCGGCATCACGCAGGATCTCGGCATCGAGAACGTTCCGGTCCGCATGACCGAGACCGGCCCCGACATGGACGAGGTCGAGCGCCTGTGCGCCGCCGACGACTCCATCAAGGGCATGTTCTGCGTGCCCAAGTACTCCAATCCGACGGGCATCACCTACTCCGATGAGACGGTCCGCCGTCTGGCGACCATGAAGGCCGCGCCGGACTTCCGCATCGTGTGGGACAACGCGTACGCGGTGCACGACTTCACCGATACGCCGGATGTGCTCGCGAACGTTTTCGACTTGGCGCGCGAGGCGGGAAACGAGGACCGCATCCTGGGCGTCGCGTCCACGTCGAAGATCACGTTCCCGGGTGCGGGCATCGCGTTTTTCGGCTCGTCGGCGGCCAACGTGGGCGAGGTCGCGAACACGCTGAAGGTCGGCCTCATCAGCGCCAACAAGCTCAACCAGCTCATGCATACGCGTTTCCTGCCCGACCTGGACGCCGTGCGCGCCCACATGCGCAAGCACGCGGAGTTCCTGCGTCCGCGCTTCGCCTGCGTCGAGGAGAAGCTCGAGGAGGGCCTGGCCGGCACCGGCTGCGGCACGTGGTCGCATCCGCACGGCGGCTACTTCGTGTCATTTGACGGCCCGGAGGGCTCTGCCAAGCGCGTCGGCGCGCTGTGCGCCGAGATGGGCGTCAAGCTCACTCCGGCGGGCGCCACGTGGCCCGGTGGCAACGATCCGCACGATACGAACATCCGCATCGCCCCGACCTATCCGAGCGTCGAGGAGCTCTCCGAGGCGCTCGACGTGCTGGTGCTCGCGGTGAAGCTCGTTTCCGCCCAGCTGGCGCGCGAGGCCCGCGCGTAGCGAGACGGATCCAGCGGCACTTTTGGGACGGAGCCGCCTTTGCCCATGTCGGCGCCGCGCCGACATGGGCAAAGGCGCACGTGCGCGTATCGTGCAAATCGGGGGACGTACCTGTTGCGTGCATTTTTCACGCAACAGGTACGTCCCCCGATTTGCACTGCCCGCTAGAGCTTTGATGGGCCCAAGGGCGGCCCGTCCCAAAAAGTGCCGCGGACCCGCTACAATAGACGGAATGCATGCCGCACATGCACAACCGACGGGAGTTGAGATATGGCCGACGAGTTTTTCGATGACGAGCAGGAGCTGATGGAGGCGGCGGGCGCCGCACCCCAAGATCCTGCCGCCTCGCCCGCGCAGCGCGGCCCGGCCCCATCTCGCGAGGCCGCCCGGGAGACCTCGGCGCCCCCATTTTGGATGGTCGTCGCCATCGCAGCCATCGCGCTTCTGCTCGGCATGGTCATCGGCTATCTTATCGGCACGTCGACGGCCTTGAACGCCCTGGGGTCCTCCGGGGGCGCCGCCACCCAGCAGAGCAGCGACGCGATCGACTCCTCGGAGGTTCTGCCCGAGGGCCATCCCCAGCTGGACATCAACGAGGACGGCACGGCGTCTGTCGCCACGGGCGACGGGGCGTCGTCTGCCGGGTCGGCGCAGTAGGTAGCGAGCAGGAAGGCGACGTATGGCTTTTGACGCCCAACAGACGCGCCGCGCGCAGGCGATCGTCTTGGCGGCCGCGGCGGTCATCGTGGTCGCGATCGCGGCCGTGGTCTTCTCGGGTGCGCTGACCCCGGGCGCCGCGAACGGCACCGCGGATTCCACCTCCCAGGCAGCCGACGGCGCAACCGACGGCTCCTCGCAGGCCGCAGGACAGGCCGTCACCTCCGGCGAGCACGACATGACCCATGTCGACGCGAACTACGCCTCGGTCGTCGAGCAGCTGCAGGCGCAGTACGACAGCGACCCGAGCAACCCCTCGGCGTTGCTGCAGCTCGCCAACGGCTATTTCGACTGGGGCGTCGCCGCGCGCGACGTGGTGGCCACCGACGAGGACGACGCGCACGTCGTCGACCTGTTCAACCAGGCCATCGCGCGCTATGACGACTATCTCGAGCAGAATCCCGATTCGAAGTCGGTGGAAGTGGACCGGGCCATCTCGATCTTCTACACCGGCGACCGCGACCGTGCCATCGCGGAGCTCGAATCCTTCACCGCGGAAGATGGCAGCTTCGGCCCCGCATGGGCGAACCTCGGCATGTTCTACGAGACCGAGGGGCGCACCGACGAGGCGATAGCGGCCTACGAGCGCGCGATCGAGAGCGACTCGAGCGACGCGTACGGCGTGAAGGACTATGCCCAGCAGCACCTGGACGCGCTCAGCGCCTCGTAGCGGGGCGCGGCTGCGGCGGCGTGCACGTTGAACCGATGAGAACGTAAGGAGCACAACAATATGGAACTCGGAATCACGACGACCCCCACGCCAGAGCGCTACCTCGTGTCCGTTGCGGGCGAGGTCGACATCTCCAACGTAGGCGCCCTGCGCGACCATATCGACCTGGCGCTCGAGCAGCCCACCGCGAAGCTCACGCTCGATTTCGCGAACGTGTCCTACATCGACTCCACGGGCATCGGCGTGCTCGTGGGCGCTGCCCACCATGCGGCGGAGCACGAGAAGGGCTTCGAGGTCATCAACGCCCAGCCCAACGTCATGCGCGTGGCGCAGCTTCTGGGCGTCGACAAGGAGATCGGTATCGTCGGGGCATAGCCTCGATGCCCTCGCGCATATCGCCGTGCGCATTTCGCGTATGCGATTCGTGCCGGCGATCCGCGCGGTATACTTCAGCAGTTGTATGAATCGTCTGCCCGCCGGGTACCGCACCCGGCGGGCCCGCATGAGCAAACAGGAGGTTTTCCGTGCCTAGTATCGGCGGAACGGAACTGGTAATCATCTTGGTGTTTGCCTTCCTGCTTTTTGGTCCCGACAAACTCCCGCAGATGGGCCATACGATCGGCCGCGCGCTGCGTCAGTTCCGTCAGACGCAGGAGAAGCTGACGAACGTCGTCCAAACCGAGGTCGTCGACCCGATGGCCGCGGCCGCGAGCGCGCCCAAGGCCAATGCGGCCGAGCAGGCGGCGGTCGATGACGAGGATGCCGATCTCGACGCATCCGAGGGCGCCGAGGCGGCGCCCCAGCGCAAGGAGACCTTCGCCGAGCGCCGCGCGCGCTTGGCGGCCGAGAAGGCCGAGCGCGAGGCGGCCGCCGCCAACGAGGCGGGCGCCGAGCCGGCTGCGGCCGATGCGTCCGACGCCCCCGCCGCCGCGGAGGCTCCCGCGACCGAGCAGGCAGACGCGACCGAGCCCGCCGAGGCGCCTGCGTCCGCCGAGCCCGAGGCCGAGGCCGAGCCTGCCGTGCAGACCACCGAGGACCTGTACGCCCGCCGTCCGCGCAAGCACCGCGCGTCGAAGGCCGCCCAGGCCGAGGATTCCACCGATTCCGTTGAGGGAGGCGAGCAGTAATGCCCATCGGACCCGCGCGCATGCCGCTTCTCGACCACCTGGGCGAGCTGCGGCGCCGTCTCACCATCATCGTCGTGTCGGTGCTCGTGGCCACCGTCGTGATGTACTTCGCCACGCCGGTGCTCGTCGACATCCTGAAGGACCCCATCCTGCCGTCGCTGCCCGAGGGCACCAATCTTTCGATTTACACGTCGCTCGGCGGCTTCGCCATCAAGTTCGGCTTGGCCATCAAGGCCGCCGCGGTCATGTGCACGCCGATGATCGTGTGGCAGATCCTTGCGTTCTTCCTGCCCGCGCTCAAGCCCAACGAGCGCAAGTGGGTGGTGCCCACGGTGCTTATGGCCACGCTGCTGTTCTTCATCGGTGCGGTTTTCTGCTACTTCGTCATCGTGCCGGCCGGCTTCGAATGGCTGATCGGCGAGACGCTGTCCATCGCCAACATCGCCCCCAACCTCGAGGACTACATCAACATCGAGATCCTCCTCATGATCGGTTTCGGCGTGGCCTTCGAGCTCCCGCTCATCGTGTTCTACCTCGCCGTGTTCCACATCGTGCCGTACGCGACGTTCCGCTCCGCATGGCGCTACATCTACGTGATCATGCTCGTGGTGTCCGCCTCCGTGACGCCGGATGCGAGCCCGGTCACGCTGCTGTTCATGTACGCGGCGATGCTTGCGCTCTACGAGATCTCGCTGTTCGTGACGCGCATTGTCATCGTGGCGCGCGAAGGCAAGAAGGGCCTGACCGAACGGCGCATCAGCCTGTTCTCCGATGACGAGGACGACGAGTAGGTCTGCCCATGCATGAACTCGGCTTGGTTTCGGGAGTTCTTGACGTGGTGACGCGAACGGCGCGCGAGGCGGGTGCTTCGCGCGTCGTTTCTGTTTTGCTGCGCATCGGCGACATGGCGGAGGTGAACCCCGAATCGTTCGACTTCGCGTGGGACGTCTTGCGCGAAGACGACCCCCTGACCGCGGAGGCGACCGTCGAGGTCGAGTACGTGCACCCGCGCAGCGTGTGCAGCGCGTGCGGCGAGACGTTCGAGCACGACCGGTTCCATCTGCGCTGCCCCGTATGCGGAAGCCGCGAGACCCATCTGGTGGCCGGGCGCGAGATGGACATCGTCTCCATGGAGATCGAGGACGAGACGTAGGGCAAGATGGGGACGTCTTGTCAAACCGAGGAGGAACGAATGGCGGAAAAGACGGTAGCTATCGGCAGCTCCATCCTGTCGCGCAACGAGCGGATCGCATCCGAGCTGCGCGAGCGGTTCGCGCGCACGGGCACCTATGTGGTGAACGTGCTGTCGAGCCCGGGCTCGGGTAAGAGCTCGACGATTCTCGCCACGAACGAGATCCTGCGCGACCGGTTCGGCTACCGCTGCGCTGTCATCGAGGGCGATATCGCGAGCGATGTGGACGCCATCAAGATGAAGGCCGCGGGCATGCCGGCCATCCAGATCAACACCGGCGGCCTGTGCCATCTCGAGGGCAACATGATCGGCCAGGCGATCGATGCGCTCGATGCCGGCGTGGGCCTCGATGCCATCGACGTCATCTTCATCGAGAACGTGGGCAACCTGGTGTGCCCCGTCGACTTCGATCTGGGCGAGAACCTCTCGATCATGATCCTGTCGGTGCCCGAGGGGGATGACAAGCCCATCAAATATCCCGGGATCTTCCAGCACGCCGGGGCGCTGCTGCTCAACAAGATCGATGCCGCGCCCGCGTTCGACTTCGATATCGAGGGCTACCATCGCGTGCTCGACGACCTGAACCCCACAGCACCCCGGTTCTCGGTGAGCGCCACCAAGGGCGAGGGCATGGAAGCGTGGGCAACGTGGCTCGCGCATCAGATTGAGATGGCGCGAGCGTAGGCAAAACTCCTGCTCAGCGCATACGCAACTGATAGTTGCGACAAAATTCCCACCAGACTTGCTGGCGCGCTACCGTGCGTTCTCGGTACGGTACAGCTGCCATCCCACCGAGGGAGGCGCCGGACGCCCAAAGCGTGCAAATATGGGGACGCAAATATGGGGACGTACCTGTTTCGTGCACTGTTGCAAACATGGGGACGTACCTTCCGCGTGCACTCTTGCACGCATGGGCGGAATCGAATCGACCGGTGCCTCCCGAGGGAGACGCCGGTCGATTCGTCTCGCGTCGGGCGCTTGCGCGGTGTCCCGCGAAAAGGATCTGCCCGGTTTTCCGGACGCGTTCCAGACGGATCGGATCGTCGACCGGGGAGGCGTATCGATATCGGTAGAATCTCGTATGGTCGCAAGGTCGACGGACGCGTGTCGTCGGCGAAGGGAGTTCACATGAACGTGCAGATCGCTCAGCGCTTGGCCGAGCTTCGGCGCGCCAAGGGCTACAGTCAAGAAGCGCTCGCCAACGAGCTGGGCCTGTCCCGTCAGGCTGTTTCCAAATGGGAGCGCGCGGAGAGCTCGCCGGATACGGAGAACCTGATCGCGCTCGCGCGCCTGTACGGCGTGAGCCTCGACGACCTGTTGAACGTGGGCAAGGATATCGAGGACGATGTCGCCTTCGAGAACGCCGAGCGTGCCGAAAAGACGGCGCGGGCCCAAGCGGAGCGGGAGGAGGCCCTGCGCGAGCAACGGGCCCATCAGGAGGCCATGGCGCAGGCTACCGCCGCGGCGACCCAGGCGAGCGAGGCGGCGGCCCGTGCCGCGCAGGCGGCCGCCGCGGCAAGCGAGCAGGCGGCGAGCGCGCGGACGTCCGCCGCTGCGGCCGCGGGAAGCCCGGCGGTCCCCGCATCCGATGCCCCGCGCCGCCGCGGCCCGTGGCGCTCGTTTCCGTACAGCGTGGTCGCGACTATCCTCTTCTTCGTTTTCTGCTTCGGCTTCCATGCGTGGACGACCGCGTGGCTCGTGTTTCTGACCATCCCCATCTATCACTGGATCGCCAACATCATGGACGATTCGCTCGGAAGGGGAGACGACGGCACAGCGCCCGCGGCGCCGCAGGGCGTCCGATCCGATGAAGAGGGGAGGCGATAGCCATGTCGCGTCTTTCGCAGGGCGACAAGGTGAGGGTCGGCGTCGGCATCGCGGCGATCGTGCTCATCCTCATGATCGCCGCCTCGGGGTGGTCTGGGCTGTTCACGCGCTGGTTCCCCGTCATCCAGATCGGCGGCTTCTCGATCGGGTCGAAGCCCGTTTCGCTCGAGGCCCCCATCGACCGCTCCGAATCGTTTGCCGCGTCCGAGGTGGACGATCTCGATATCGACTGGAAGTGCGGCTCGATCAGGCTCGTTGCGGGTGATGGGGACCAGATTCGCGTCATCGAGCGCGTTGCCGCCGGCGACTACGAGATGGATCCGCGCAACGCCACCTTCACGCAGGAGGGCAAGACGCTCAAGATCGATGACGGCCTACCCGATAGCGGCGGCACGTATCCGCACATGGAGCTTGTCGTCGAGGTGCCCTGTGACGATGCGCTCATGTTCGGCAACGTCGACATCGAGAGCGTCAGTTCGACCATCGATGTCGAGCGCGTTGTCAGCGAGGATCTCTCGGTCGCAAGCGTGAGCTCCAACATCACGCTCGACGGCATCCGCGCGCAGGACGCGTCGATCGGCGGCGTCAGCGGCCCCGTAGAGGTTTCCGGAGAGGTTTATGAGGCGTTGGACGTCTCTACGATGAGCGGCGGGGTGTACCTGACGTTGACCGAGGGCGCGCCGAGCGAGATCTCGGTATCCACCGTCAGCGGCGCCATCGAGCTCGATGTGCCGGACGGGCTAGGGTTCACGCTTGCGGCCGACACGGTCTCGGGAGGACTGTCGACGCCCTTTGAGCTCAACACCGTCGATGAGGACGGCTCCTATGTCATCGGAGACGGCGCCTGCGACATCGACCTCGGTAGCGTGAGCGGACGGATCCACATCGCATAACGACCCTCGCAATGCACGCACGGGGACGTACCTGTTTCGTGCACTTATGCAAATCCGGGGACGTACCTTGGGCGTGCACTAATGCACGCAGGGGACACCCCTGACCCGCTATCGGGGGCGGGAGCAGACGGCTGATCGCCCAAAGCCCGCCATCTCGACGTGGCGGCATCAAGGATCTGCCATGTGCGCCTGTCCCCGATGGCGGGTCTTGGGTTCGCGCGCGGGCAAGGGGTGTCCCCGCGCGTGCAGTACTTTGCGTGCGGGTGAAAAAATTCGCGCTTGCGGCTCACTTGTGGTACGTTGCGGTACACGACTTGACGCCCGCGGCCGTGCCCCGCGGGCACCATATATACGTAAGGAGCCGCTTTGAAGCTCGTCATCACCGAGAAGAACGACGCCGCCCAGCAGATCGCGCGCCTGCTGTGCAGCGTCGGCAAGCCCAAGGCCGACAAGGTCTACAACACGCCCGTCTACCGCTTTACGGTCGACGGCGAGGAGTGGGTCACCATCGGTCTGCGCGGCCACATCCTGGCCCCCGATTTCCCCACGGAGCTCAAATTCGACAAGAAGCTCGGCTGGTATGCGGTCTCCCAAGACGGCGAGATGCTGCCCGCGGACGTTCCCGACGGGCTCGCCCGCCCGCCGTACGAGTCCAAGCGCAAGCCCTTCCTCAAAGACGGCATCGACATCAAGGGCTGGAAGGTGCCGAGCCTGCCGTATCTCGTGTGGGCGCCCATCGAGAAGCTTCCCGCGGAGAAGGAGATCATCCGCGCGCTCAAGAACCTTGCCAAAAAGGCCGATTCCGTCGTGATCGGCACGGACTTCGACCGCGAGGGCGAGCTCATCGGTTCCGACGCGCTCGCCATGGTGCGCGACGTCGCCCCGGACGTGCCCGTATCGCGCGCCCGCTACTCCGCGTTCACCAAGGCCGAGATCGACCACGCCTTCAACAACCTCGTGGAACTCGACCAGAACCTGGCCGATGCAGGCGAGTCGCGCCAGTACATCGACCTCATCTGGGGCGCGGCGCTCACCCGTTACCTCACCATGGCCAAGTTCGGCGGTTTTGGCAACGTGCGCTCCGCCGGCCGCGTCCAGACGCCCACGCTGGCGCTTGTCGTGGAGCGCGAGCGCGAGCGGTTGGCGTTCAAGCCTGAGGACTACTGGGTCATCTCGGGCGAGGCGGCGCCGCAGGGCGCCGGCGAGGAGGACGCGTTCAAGATCTCGCACAGCGCCGGGCGCTTCGCGGACGAGCAGGCGGCCGCGACGGCGTTTGCGCATGTCGAGGGTGCCTCGACCGGCACGGTCACGAGCGTGGTGAAGAAGAGCCGCACCCAGCGCCCGCCGACCCCGTTCAACACCACCTCGCTGCAGGCGGCCGCCGCCGCGGAGGGCATCAGCCCGGCGCGCACCATGCGCATCGCCGAGTCGCTCTACATGGACGGCCTCATCTCGTATCCCCGCGTCGACAACACGGTCTACCCGCGTTCGCTCGACCTGCGCGCCACCGTGAAGGCCATCTCGGGCGTTCCGCAGTACGCGCCCGCGTGCCGCGAGCTGCTCTCGCGCGAGAAGCTCACCGCGACGCGCGGCAAGACCGAGACGACCGACCACCCGCCGATCTACCCCACGGCCGCGGCGGATCCCACCAAGCTCGAGCCCGCCCAGTGGAAGCTCTACAACCTCATCGCGCGCCGCTTCTTGGCCACGCTCTCCGACCCCGCGGTCATCGAGGGGACCAAGATCGAGATCGATGTCGCCGGCGAGCCGTTCCAGGCTTCGGGCGACGTGCTCAAGGTCGCCGGCTTCCGCGCCGTATACCCCTTCGGCCTCAAGAAGGACGAGCAGCTGCCCGCGCTCGAGCAGGGCGATACGGTCGACGTGCGCGACATGCAGCTCGAGGCCAAGCAGACCGAGCCCCCGGCGCGCTACAGCCAAGGCAAGCTCGTCCAGGAGATGGAGAAGCGCGGCCTGGGCACCAAGTCCACGCGCGCGAGCATCATCGAGCGCCTCTACCAGGTGAAATACTTCAAGGGTACGCCGAGCGGCCCCATCGAGCCGAGTCAGCTCGGCATGGCGATCATCGACGCGCTGCACGAGTTCGCGCCGCGCATCACCACGCCGGACATGACCAGCGAGCTCGAAGAGGACATGACGCATGTCGCCGAGGGCGCCGACACGCAGGACCAGGTGGTCTACCACTCGCGCGCGCTGCTCGCCGGCATGCTCGATGCGCTGATCGAGCACAAGGACGATCTGGGCGACGCCATCTCCGATGCGGTGACGGCCGACGCCAAGGTCGGCACGTGCCCCAAATGCGGCAAGGACCTCGTCATGAAGACGAGCGCCAAGACCCGCGGCAGCTTCATCGGCTGCATGGGCTGGCCGGACTGCGACGTGACCTATCCGGTTCCCTCCGGCGTGCGCGTGAGCCCGCTCGAGGGCGAGGCGGCCGTGTGCCCAGAGTGCGGTGCCCCGCGCATCAAGTGCCAGCCGTTCAGGCAGAAGGCGTACGAGGTGTGCGTGAACCCCAAGTGCCCGACCAACTACGAGCCCGACCTCAAGGTGGGGGAGTGCTCGGTATGCGCCGCGGCCGGCCGTCATGGCGACCTGATCGCGCACAAGTCCGAGAAGAGCGGCAAGCGCTTCATCCGCTGCACGAACTACGAGGAGTGCGGCGTGTCGTACCCGCTTCCCGGGCGCGGCAAGCTCGAGGCGACCGGCGAGGTGTGCGAGCACTGCGGGGCCCCGATCGTGGTCGTGCAGACCGCGCGCGGCCCGTGGCGCATCTGCGTGAACATGGATTGCCCGAGCAAGGAGAAGAAGGCCGCATCGGGTCGCGGCCGCAAGGGCGCCTCGTCGAGCACGAAGAAGACGACCGCCAAGAAGTCGACCTCAACCAAGAAGTCGTCTTCCAAGAAGTAGCCTGCCGGATTCACGGTTGGATTCACGGTACGCCATAGGCACGCCGACCTGTTCACGGTACGCCATAGGCACGTTTTCCACTCGAAAACGTGCCTATGGCGTACTCTCGGTGAAGCCGCGTGCCTATGGCGTACCGTCGATGTGCCGACCATCGGGCGCGGCGCCTCTCAACTTCTTGCCGTTTGGGGCGCATGGGTGGCCATTCGCCGATTACGTTTCTCTGCGCGGGCGCACGCCTACGGGTTTGAGCTGCGCGGTAAGAAGCATGTCAATCCCCGTTTGAGACCGGTAAGGCATCTTGCTGATACGGTTTCTCCGCAAAGGGGGTGTTGCAGATGGGCGAGAGGAAGCAAGCGTGCGCCGACCGTCTGCTGGATGAGGCGGAGCACGCGTATCGGCTCGCGTTCGCTTCGTCGCATACTGAGGTCATGGCATTGAAGCGCAGGCGAGATGCTGGTCGGGTGGTTGAGCCGGCGAAAGGCTATTTCGCACGAAGCGACGTGTACAAGAGTCTCTCGAAACGCGCCCAAGCGATGTATCTCATCCGTGCCGTGGCTCAAAAGCATCCTACGTGGATCTTCGCATCCTTTTCCGCTGCCCTTGTCTACGGGCTTCAGGTTTCTCACCGGTACCTGGACACGGTGCACATCGTCGTCGGATCTCATGAACGTAAATACAAGCCTGGCGGGTTTATCACCTGCCATCAGATGGGGGATGTCGAGCCTATAGTCGTGGCGGGCATCCGGGTGACATCACTCTTCCAGACGCTGCTCGACTGTGCCTGTTCCGCAAGCTTTCGCTACGGTCTTGCTGTGGTCGATTCCGCTGTGCATTGGAACCTGACGACGGTTTCGGAGCTCAAGGTGTATTTCGACAGTTGCGGTAAGAGGAAGCGTGGGATTGCGACGGCACGCAAGGTGCTGCAATGGGTCGACGGCAAAAGCGAGAACGGCGGGGAGTCCGTCGCCCGCGCCGTCATGATCGAACTCGGCTTCGTGGTTCCCGAACTGCAGCGCGAGGTTGTCGATCCCATGGATTCGACTCAGGTAAAGCGCGTTGACTACTATTGGCTTCTGTCCGACGGAACCGAGGTTATGGCGGAATTGGATGGAAAGGGAAAATACAAAGGGACGGGCGATGTCGCGAAGGATATCGAGGCGGCGATCGAGAACTTTTCCGATGAGCGCTTGCGCGAATCGCACCTCAACCTCACGAGGGCTCTCGTCGTCCGCTTTTCATTTGCCCAGGCGATTGACGAGGATTACATGCGCCGCTTGTTGACCTGTGCAGGGATACCGCTCCGCGAGGCGTCGTAAGCGGACAATCGACGGTACGCTATAGGCACGCCGGCCTGTTCACGGTACGCTATAGGCACGTTTTGCACTCGAAACCGTGCCTATAGCGTACTCTCGATGAGGCCGCGTGCCTATGGCGTACCGTCGATTCAGGTCATGCTGCGGAACGCGTAGTTTGGGAAGCGCTGATCAATTCATTCCGCGCCGGTTGCCCCGTGGCGGGCGCCTACGCGCTCAGACTGCGTCGCCGCAGCGCCACCGTGCCTTCCTCGCCTTCACCCGCATCCGCCTCGCCACGGGGCCGATCGCCTCGAAGGCAATTGATCAGTGCCGCCCAGGGGTCCTGGGGTATGATGACGGGGTGCAACCGAAGGGAGATCGAATGCCGTTTATCACGCTTGAAGGAATCGACGGCTGCGGTAAGTCGACGCAGGCGCGCCTGGTCGCCGCGGCGCTCAAACATGCCGGCCATGAGGTCGTGAGCCTGCGCGAGCCGGGCGGCGTGGCCATCTCCGAGAAGATACGTGCGCTTCTGCTCGACCCCGAGAACAAGGTGATGTGCGATACCTGCGAGCTGCTGCTCTACGAGGCGGCGCGCGCCCAGCTCGTGCACGAGATCGTGCGCCCCGCGCTCGCTGCGGGCAAGGTGGTCGTATGCGACCGGTTCTTCGACTCCACGTCGGCCTACCAGGCGTTCGCGGGCACGGTCGCCCGTGAAGACGCCGACGTCGCGAACGCGCTGGCGGTCGGTGACTGCGTGCCCGACCTCACGCTCGTGTTCGATATCGACCCCGCCGCCGCGGCATCGCGTCGCGAGCAGCGCGACGACGCCCCGGACCGCATGGAGGCCAAGGGCCTGGAATACCAGCAGCGGGTCGCCGACGGATTCCGCACGATCTCGCGCGAGCATCCCGAGCGCGTGCGCCTCGTCGACGCGACCCAGCCCATCGATGCCGTGTTCGCCTGCGTGCTGGCGGAGCTCGCCGGCGTGGGCCTCGCCGTCTCCGCCGACGATGCGCGCTCGGCGCTGTCGGCGCTGATGGCGCCTGCGGAGTAGCGATGTTCGCATCGGCGAACAACAGCCTGCTGGCGCAGCTCGACACGCAGCCGCGCGTGCGGGACTTCCTGGAACGCGCCGTCCGGACCGACCGCGCGAGCCACGCGTACCTGTTCGTGGGGGCGCCCGGATCCGGCAAGCTCGACGCGGCCTGGGCGCTCGCGCAGGCGCTGCTGTGCGAGCAGGGCGGCTGCGGCGCGTGCGACAGCTGCATCCGCGTCGCGCGCAAGACCCATCCGGATGTGCATCTCTATGAGCCGGAAAGCGCCACGGGATACCTGATCGCCCAGATTCGCGACCTGCTCGAGGACGTGGCGCTCGCGCCCATCCGCGCCCCGCGCAAGGTCTATATCGTCGACCGCGCCGAGCAGCTGCGCGCCAATTCGGCAAACGCGCTCCTCAAGACGCTTGAGGAGCCGCCGGAGAACACGACGTTCATCCTGCTCGGCACCTCGACCGACGTCATGCTACCCACGATCGTGTCGCGCTGCCAGTGCGTGCCGTTCCGCATGCTGTCGACCGATGAGTCGACGGATGCGGTCGCGCGCGCGACCGGCCTGCCCGAGCCGCGCTGCCGCATGGCGGTGGCCGTGGCGGGAAGCCCCGCGCGGGCCGCGGCGTTTCTCAAGAGCGCCGAGCGCCAGGAGGCCCGCCGCCAGATGCTGCGGGCGGTCGATGCGCTCCCGCGCGCTGACGAGGCGGACATCCTGCTTGCGGCCAAAGACCTCATGGTCGCCATCCACGCGCCGCTCGCCGACGTCAAATCCACGCAACAGGCGGTGCTGGAGCAAAATGCGGACTACCTCTCTCGTGGAGCCTTGAAGCAGCTCGAGGAGAGGAACAAGCGCGAGCTTTCCGCGCGTGAGCGTTCGGGTATCATGGAGGCGCTGGCAAGCGTGCGCACCCTGCTGCGCGACGTGCTGATGCTTCTCGAGGGCGCGCCGGACGGCGTCGTCAACGACGACGTGCGCGACATCGTCGAGCGCCTCGCCGCGTCCACCACGACCGCCGGCGCTATCGCCGCGCTCGAGGCGGTCGGCCGCGCCGAGAAGCGCATCGCTCGCAACATTACCCCCCAGCTGACCGTCGAGGTCATGCTCTTCGATATCAGAAAGGCGCTTGTATGCCTGTAGTTGTTCCCGTCAAGTTCCCCTTCGCGTCGCGCGATCTGTGGTTCGACCCGCACGGGCTCGATATCGTGCAGGGCGATTACGCCATCTGCTCGACTGAGCGCGGCACGGAGTTCGGCATGGTGACCGCCGATCCGCGCGAGGTCGCCGAGAAGGACCTGTCCGCCCCGCTCAAGCCCGTGCTCGGCATCGCGAGCGACGCCGATTGCGACCGCGCCGACGAGCTCGCGCGTCGCGGCGAGGCCGCCATGGCCGACTTTCGCGAGCTTGTGGAGAAGAACCAGCTCGACATGAAGCCCGTGGGCGTCGAGTTCCTCTTCGGCGGCGAGAAGGTCGTCTTCTACTTCGCCGCCGAGGACCGCGTCGACTTCCGCCAGCTCGTCAAGGACCTGTCGAGCCGGTTCCGCATGCGGGTCGACATGCGCCAGATCGGCGTGCGCGACGAGACGCGCCTGGTGGGCGGCTATGCGCATTGCGGCCAGGAGCTGTGCTGCACGCGCTTCGGCGGCCAGTTCGAGCCGGTGTCGATCCGCATGGCGAAAGAGCAGGACCTGCCGCTCAACTCCTCCAAGATCTCGGGCGTGTGCGGCCGTCTGATGTGCTGCTTGCGCTACGAGTTCGAGGCCTACAAGGACTTCAAGGGCCGCGCGCCCAAGAAAAAGGCGATCATCGAGACCCCGCTCGGCCGCGCGCGCATCCAGGAGTACGACACGCCGAAGGAGCAGCTGGTCTTGCGGCTCGAGAGCGGCAAGGTGTTCCGCGTGAACCTGGCCGACATGACGTGCTCCGACGAATGCGTCAAGCGCAGCAAGGAGCAGGGGTGCGCCTGCCGTCCCGACACCGTGACGCGCGACATCCTCGACAAGATCGAGTCGCCCGAGATCAAGCTCGCCCTGATGGAGCTTGACCGCGAGATGGGCGTCGATGTGGGAGACGGGCTGGACAGCTCCGACCGCATCGCGGCCTCGAGCCCGACCCCGCGGCGCAAAAAGCAGCGCGAGGCCGAGGCTGCCGCCGCGGGCCAGGGTTCCGGCAGGTCCTCGCGCGGGCGCGGCAAGGGCAAGGCGGAAGCGGACGCATCGGACGCCTCCTCTTCCCAGCGCCGTCGTCGCCGTCGCTCGCAGGCCGCCGACGGCGCTGCTCCCGAGGCCGCCGCACAGCGCGAGGCTTCCGCGCAGCAGCCCGCAGGCGCCGCGCCTTCGCGCCGTCGCCGCCGCCACTTAAGCGCCGAGGACCGCAACGAGGCGTTCCGCAACGCTGCCGCCCGCGCCCAGGAGCAGGAGCGCGCGACCGAGGGCAAGGCCGCCCCGTCAGATCAGGCGGCTCCCGGTCGTTCGCGCCGTCGCCGCCATAAGTCCGCGGCCGAGGGCGCACGCTCCGAGGCCCCTCGCCAGCAGCAGTCGAAGCCCGACGTGCCCTCGGTGGCGGAGCAGGTGGCCTCCGGCGAGGTGAAGGTCTCGCGCCGTCGTCCCGGAGACGGCGGGGGAGCTGCGGCGAAGAGCACGCAGGCCCCCGACGCCGCGCGTCGCGATCAGGCGGAGGCCGGAGACGCGGCGGCAACGCAGAAGCGCCGCCGCAGGAGGCGTTCGCGCAAGCCACGTTCAGGCGGCGAGGGAGATTCCCCGCAGCAGTAACCCGATAAGATGACGGCGCCCCGGCAGACGGGGCGCCGTTTTTTCATCGGGGCGGCGCCGATACCGCGTGCGCCCGGCACGCCCTGCGCAAAGAATGCGCCGCGCTCGCGCATGCGGGGGTGCGGCGCGGGGTATAGTCTCAGCATTTCAGGCGAGGGCGGTAAGGGGGTGGCCCATGTCCAGGCAGGTTCTCGCGACGCTGCTCGAGCAGGCGCGCGATGCCGCGCTCGAGATCCTCTCTCCCACGCGGTGCGCGGGGTGCGAGCGGCCGGGCGCGCTCGTCTGCGAGCGGTGCCTGCACGAGCTGAGGCTTATCGACCCATCGCTCAGCTGCATCCGCTGCGGGGCTCCCTTCGGCAGCCTGGTATGCACCGAATGCACCCCGCTGCAAGAGGGGGCGGCCCCACCGATCGCGCGGGCTCCCGAGCGCGTGCTCGCCATGGCGGAGTTCGCCGAACCGCTTGCCCGGATGATCCGCGCCTACAAGGATGCGGGGGAGCGGCGCCTGGCCCCGCTGTTTTCCGAGATGCTGCTGGATACCGCCGAGCACGCCGAGGCGGTGGCGCCCGAACGCTACGGGGGCATCCTCTCGGATGCCGACGCCGTCTCGTTCGTGCCCGCGACGGCCTCGGCCTTTCGGCGGCGCGGCTTCGACCACATGGAGCTGCCCGCGCACCATCTGTGCGAGCTCGCGGGCAAACCGCTGCTCGACGCGCTGGCAAAGCACGGCGCGTCCGACCAGCGCGCGCTGGGGCGCGAGGGCCGGCGCCGGGAGGCGCTCGGCGCCTACGAGGTCGTGGCCGACGTCGCGGGCATGCGCGTGCTGCTGATCGACGACGTCGTCACCACGGGCGCCACCGTCGCCGCGGCAGCCGATGCCCTCATCGGCGCCGGCGCGCGCCATGTCGATGCGCTCTCCCTCGCGCGCGTCGTGGGCGGTTCGTAGGGGATGCCGAGTGCAAATCGGGGGACGTACCTTCCGCGTGCAATAGTGCACGCGGAAGGTACGTCCCCCGATTTGCACTCCCGAGAAGGGCGAAGGGGTCCGCTCTGTGTCATCGGCCCCCCGTCCCCCTCCTAGGAGAAGGCACGGGCCGATCGGCGTTTCCCATGATGAACAGTGCGTCAATTTTGCGTTGAAGCGGTCGCAAGCTGGTATACTGCGCATCGTTCCCACCAGGCTGTGGTTGCGGATGAGCGCGGCGACCTGCCGAAACGCTCTTCCTAGTCCAAGGCAGACGCGGCCAAAGGGATCCACGTAAGCGACCGCGTGCGCGCGGCGCGATCATGGCGCGTCCTAGAGGTAAGCCGCACCGTCCGTTCTACATGCCAGGGGCGAAACGCGCCCCGCGGGCGAGCGGGCTAGTCGTGATGTCCGCTGCGGCGGACTGAGCAAACGCCCCGGTGCGCAGGTGTGGGGTCAAAGACCAGGTCAGCTGGGGGAACAAACTGCAGCAAGCGCGCGGGAGGCGTGTTCGGCTCCCGCGCTGCTCATACGGATGGATGGTGACGGTCGAGATGGGTTGCGCTGGGATGGGGCGAACGGGTCGAGCTGTTGCGACGGCGCTTGCGTTGGCCGCCGCCATAGGTTCGTGCGGATGCTCGTTTCTTATCCCCTCGCGCGCGGACGTGGTGCGTGAGGAGGTCGCACCCGCGCTCGGGTCGAGCGACCTGGTGCAGGAGGGCGTGCTGACCGTCGCGTTCGACACGGCGAGCGCCCCCGAGGGAATCACCGACGCCGACGGCACCGTGACCGGCTACTATGCCGACGTGGCCGCCGCGCTTGCGCAGCGTCTGGGCCTCAAGGTCTCCTATGTGGACGCCACCAGCTCGTCTCAGGTGCTCGAATCGGGCCAAGCGGACATCTATCTCGGCGCCTCGACGTCCGACGAGGACGAATCGATCGCCGTGTTCGGCGACTGCCTGGAAGACTCCTCGGCACTGTTCGCCAAAACCGACGAGGGCCAGACGCTGAGCGTCGACGACCTGGCGTCCATGACCGTCGGCGTGCAGGGCTCCTCCGCCGCCCAGGATTCCCTGAACAAGGCGGGAGTCGTCGGCCAGCAGAGCACCTACATGAACGTGAACGAGTGCTTCGAGGCGTTGAGCTCCGGCGAGGTCGATTGCGTGGCGTGCGACGCGACGAGCGGCGGCTACCTTGCGCGCGCCTACGAGGGCGTCTCGTTCGCGGGCACGCTCGATGCGGTGAACGTGCTGGGCATCGCGGCAAGCGAGGGCAGCTCCACCCTGATCGACGAGGTGAACGGCGCGCTTGAGGACATGGCGGACGACGGCACGCTCGACGCCATCCACGCCACCTGGTTCGGGACGCTGCCCGTGTCGCTTTCCGACCACATGCTCACGGGCATCACGGTCGAGTCCACCGGTCCCGACGATGCGACCGGCGACGGCGGGGACACCGGCATCATGCTGCTCGACGGCATCGACATCAACGAGCTCGGCGCATAAGGCGGCGCATCAGGGTCGGACGGCTTCGCATAACCTAATATCGGTCCCACGAGACGCTCGTATCGGTGTTCGGCGGCGTCAAATTCGCCAACGGGCGAGTTTCATTTGCCGTTTTTCTACCAAATTTTGTGGGTACAACACAGATACGTCCTGTTCCCGGATAGAAAAGGAGCCACGTATGGATATCAAGGTTTCTGGGCGGAAGACCACAGTTACCGATGCTCTGCGTGCGCGCGTAGAAGAGAAGGTCGGCGAGGCGTGCAAGGTGTTCGACATAGAACCCATGACCGTCGACGTCGTCCTGCGTTATGAGAAGAACCCCTCCAATCCCACCCCTGCCATCGTCGAGGTCACGGTTCGCGCCCGCGGCTCGGTCATCCGCGTCGCCGAGCACGGCACCGATATGTACTCGGCCATCGACATCGCGTCCGACAAGGTCACCCGTCAGCTGCGCAAGTTCAAGACCAAGGTCGTGGACAACCGCCAGCAGGGCCCGTCGGCGGCGGACGTCGCGCCCGTCAAGCCCGTCGAGGATCTGGCGGACCTGCTGATTCCCGAGGAGGAGGACGACCAGCTCGTCCGCGAGAAGATCATCGACATCACGCCGATGACCGAGGAGCAGGCCCTCGTCCAGACCGATCTGCTCGGACATGACTTCTATGTGTTCGAAAACGCCACCACGGGTCTGATCAATGTGGTCTATCACCGTAAGAATGGTGGATACGGCATCATCAAGCCCAAGATCGAGGACCCCGACGAGTAGAATGCTCTCAAGCATGACGTTTTCGGATGGCGGCCATCCCATGCGGGGTGGCCGCTTTTTTGATACGCGAAAGGGTTTCTATGAACAGCACCTCAGCGGGTTCCGGTCACGCGCAGCGCGCGCGGATCGTCGTCGACACCTGCGCCGACCTGACGCCGCAGATCGCGGCGTCGCTCGATGTCGACATCCTGGGCTTCCCCTATATCCTGGACGGGGAGGAGTACACCGACGACATCTGGACCTCGATCACGCCCAAGGAGTTCTACGACAAGCTGCGCTCGGGCGTGAAGGCGTCCACGTCGGCGGTGTCGCTCGGCCGCTACCTCGAGTTTTTCACCGAGTGCGCCAAAGAGGGCACGCCGACGGTCTACCTGTGCTTCACCTCGGCGCTCTCGAGCAGCTACAACTCGGCGCTGTCCGCGGCCGATCAGGTGCGCGAGCAGTACCCCGACTTCGAGCTCTACGTGGTGGACAACGCGCTGCCCTGCGCATGCGGCGAGCTGCTGGCACTCGAGGCGGTGCGCCAGCGCGCCGCCGGCCTTTCTGCCAAGCAGATCGCTTCGTGGGCGGACGAGGCCAAGACCTACGTGCACGGCTACTTCACGCTCGACAGCCTGGATTCGTTGGCTGCGGGAGGCCGCATCCCGCCGGCGGCGGCCCAGCTGTCCTCCAAGCTCGACATCAAGCCCGAGCTCTCCTTCGACCTGTCCGGCTCGCTGTCGCTGATCGGCGTCAACCGCGGCCGCAAGAAGGCGCTCAAGTCGCTCATCAAGTCGTTCAAGGAAAACTACGTGCTCGACCCCTCGCTGCCCATCACGATCGTGTCGGCCGATGCGGAAAAGGACGCCGACTGGGTCGAGGCCGCGGTGCGCAAGGAGGAAGGTTGCTCCGACATCACGATCATCCGCGGAGCGGTCGGCCCCACCATCGGCGCGCATGTGGGCCCGGGCATGGTCGCCTTGATCTTCTGGGGGCGCGACCGCGCCGAGAAGATCTCGCTCACCGACCGTATCGCCAAGAAGGTGCGCGGCGCGGACGCATAGCGCATCCCGGCTGCGACCTCGTGCCGGATGCGGGATGGCCCGGCCGGCATGCCACCGAGGCCCGTGTTTCTCGCGTGAGACGTGCGCGAGAGGGCGGGTTGTGGGTAGATACGTGTTTTGATTTGGCTATACACACCTGAGATAGGAGTTCGTTACATGGCAGACAAGAAGCCCAGCATCGCGTTTATCGGCACCGGCATCATGGGCGCCCCCATCGCCGGCCACATCCTGGACGCCGGGTACGACGTCACGGTCTACAACCGCACGAAGTCCAAGACCGACGATCTCGTCGCGCGCGGCGCGCACTGGGCGGAAAGCCCCGCCGAGGCGGCGAAGGACGCCGATGTCGTGTTCACCATGGTCGGCTTCCCCACCGACGTCGAGGAGATCTACCTGGCGGGCGACGGCCTGCTGCAGTCCGCGAAGCCCGGCGCCTACCTCATCGACCTGACCACGAGCTCGCCCGAGCTCGCCCGCGACATCTCCGAGGCCGCCGAGACCATGGGCAAGCACGCCTTCGACTGCCCGGTGACCGGCGGCGAGGCGGGCGCGATCGCCGGCACGCTCACGCTGATCATCGGCGCCACCGAGACCGACGTCGCCCCGGTTCGCGAGGTGCTCGAGACCTTCTCCGCTAAGATCTTCTGCTTCGGCGGCGCGGGCAAGGGCCAGGCGGCCAAGCTCGCCAACCAGGTGTCGCTCGCCGCGTCCATGGTGGGCATGGCCGACGCCCTGTCGTTCGCCCAGCAGTCCGATCTCGATCTGGACCTCACGCGCGAGATGATTCTCGGCGGCACGGGCAAGTCCGGCGCCATGGAGCAGCTCGCGCCCAAGTCGCTCGTGGGCGACTGGAAGCCCGGCTTCATGGTCAAGCACTTCCTCAAGGATATCGGCCTGGCGCTGCAGGTCGCCGAGGAGAAGGAGATTGCGCTGCCCGGCGCTGACACCGCCTTCACGCTCTACGACATGCTCGAGGCCATCGGCGGCGGTGAGCTGGGCACGCAGGCCGTCACGCTGCTGTACCAGGAGGAGGCCGAGGCGGTCGCCGCCGGTCTCGACTGGTCCAAGTACACCGCCGCCCACGAAGAGGACGACGAGTGCGGCTGCGGCCACGACCACGGCCATGGCGACCACGAGTGCACCTGCGGCCATGATCACCACCACGGCGACGACCACGAGTGCTGCGGCGGCCACCATCACGACGATGGCCACGAGTGCGCCTGCGGGCACCATCACGATGAGGACCACGCGGAGTAGCGCATGGAGATAGCATTTCTTATCTGCTCGCTGCTGCTGTTGCTGTTCGGTGTCTACATCGGGTTTCTGATCGGCAGCAATGTGGGCGAGCGCGCGGTCACCAAGGCGGACTACTGGAAGATGAACGCCGCGGCGATCATCGTCACCGTGCTGCTCGCGTTCATCTTCGCGGGGCTGCCGCTGCTCTACGGCGCGATCATCGGCCTGCTTGCCGGCTGCATCGCGGGGCTCAAGATGGCCTTCGGGGAGTCGACGGGTCCGTGGCGCGCGCTTGATAAGATGTTCAACGTCAACCGTTCGCACCGTGAGACCGCCGAGCGGGGAGGCGGCGAGGAGCGCCGTCGCCGCCGGAAGGAAGGCGCGCCGGCTCCAGATCTGATCTCGGTTACCGAGGACAAGCGGTCCAAGACACGGAAGAACGCAAAGGATGCGAGGTAATAGTTTATGGCAGAAGAGCTAAACCAGGAGTTGACCGCCGAGGAGGCCCAGCGTCTGGCCGGCGTCGAGCACAACCGCGACGCGCTGGCGGCCCTGATCGACGACCTTGCCGGCCGCAGCCGCTTGAAGCGCCAGCTTGCCGCGCGCGTGGTTCATCTGCTCGCCGAACGCGAACCCGACCTGCTCGTACCCTACATCTCCGACCTCATCGACGCACTGTATCGTCCCGAGGCGCAGACGCGCTGGGAGATCCTTGACGCGCTGACGATCCTCGTGCCCGATCACGCCAAGGAGATCGGCGCCGCCTACGACGGGGCCGAGGCCGCCCTGTTCGATGACCTGTCGTCGACGCTTCGCCTGTCGGCGTTCCGCATGCTGTGCACGTGGGGCGCTACGGAGCGCGGCCGCTCCAAGAAGGTGTGGCCGATCCTCGACGAGGCGATCCAGTGCTATCACGGCGATCTCGAGTACCGCGATATGCTCGGCTGCCTGCACACGTTCGCGTCGGGCAAGATCGAGGGCGGCGTGGCGAGCGAGCTGGCCGGCCGCCTGCAGTTCGATGCCGAGAACGGGAAGGGTTCCTACCTCAAGGCCCGTTCCGGGGAGATTTACAACGCGCTGGTCAAGCGCTTCAAGCTCGACCATCCGCAGAAGCGCGCCCGTGCTGTCGCCAAGGACAGCGACATGGACGACGACGAGGAGTAGCCGTAAAGGACCTGCGGCTGCCGACGCGCGCGCTCGCGCATGCGGGTTCGCGCCTGAGTGAAGGAGTACCTACCCATGGGTCTGGTTCAGAAGAAGGAAGAGCACGACGTCATCGACGGCATCGAGATCATCGAGCGCTCCGATACGCCCGATGACCTGCCGACACCCGAGTACGATCTGATTGCCGGCAAAAGCGCCGAGGACATCGCCGCCGAGGCCGACGGCGAGGACGAGGCCGATGACGCCCAGGAGCAGAGCGCCGTGGGCGCCGCGGGCGCTGGCAGCCATTTCGGCCGCCATGCCAAGAAGGACGCCGACGACGCGAAGGATGCCGAGCCCGCGGCGTCGTCCGATGTCCCGCGCGGGCCTTCCGACACGAAGGACGGCACCGGCGCGGGCGGCACGGGCGGCGGCAAGAGCAAGATGCCGCTGTTCGCGGCCATCGCCGTCATCTGCGTGATCGTCGCCGCGGTGGTCGGCTACTTCATCGGTTCGGGCGGTTTCGCCTCGGGTGCCGAGGGCATCGACACGGCGACGCTCACCGACGACCAGCTCGACACCACGGTCGCCCGGTATTCGTACAACGGCGAGGACCACGACGTGACGGCGCGCGAACTCATCGAGTCGCAGTACAGCCTGGATGCGGTGAAGCAGGACGACGGCACCTACCCGACGCCCACCGCCGACACCGCGATCGCCTACGTGCGCAACCAGATCCTTCTGGGCGAGGCCGACGCGCGCGGCATCACGGTCTCCGAGGACGAGATGATCCAGTTCGCCCAGGACACCATCGGCATGTCCGACTTCGCTACCATGGCCGAGCAGTACCAGGTGAGCGAGGACCAGGCCAAAGAAATCGTGCGCCAGCAGGCGACCCTGCAGAAGCTGTACGACCAGATCGTCCCCGAGAGCACCTCGACGGTGCCCACGGCGCCCACGGAGCCCGAGAACGGCGACACCTCGACGCGATCCAAGGAGTACGCCGACTACATCATCGGGCTTGCCGGCGACGAGTGGGACAGCGCGGCCGGCACCTGGGCCTCGCAGGACGGCCCCTACTACAGCGCGCTGTCGGGCACCGATTTCACGGCCGATTCCGCGAGCTACGAGCAGGCGCTGACCGCCTACTACACCGCCTACCAGCTGTACGCGCAGTCGAGCTCCGAGGCCACCACGACGTGGTCGGAGTTCCGCAACGGCCTGTTCGCGAACGCCGACATCGACCTGTACGGTCTGTATCAGTAAGGATGCGCGCATGCCGCTGCGCATCGTCATAAGTGATTGCCTGCTTGGAGCCGCCTGTCGCTACGATGGGGGCTCCAAGCCTCATTTGGGGTGCCTGCGCCTGGCCCGGCGGCTGCGCGCTCAAGGCGGCGAGCAGGCGGTTGCGCCCATCTGCCCCGAGATGCTCGGCGGCCTGCCGTGCCCGCGCACGCCCGCCGAGGTGCGAGGGGACCGCGTCGTGCGCTCCGACGGCGTCGACGTGACGCGCGCGTACACGGACGGTGCGGCCCGTTCGGTCGATATCGCGAAGGCCTCGGGCGCGCGGCTTGCTATCCTGAAGGCACGGAGTCCGTCATGCGGGTCGGGCGCCATCTACGACGGGACGTTTTCCGGACGGGTGGTGCCGGGCGACGGCGTGGCGGCGCAGATGCTGAAGCGGGAGGGATTCACCGTGGTCGATGAAGAGCTGGTCAAGTACTGCGAGCCGAGTTTTGAGCATCCGGTGGCCATCGTGCTGGGAAGCGGCCTGGGCGCTGTGGCCGATCGCGTGCGCGCGGTGCGCCGTATTCCCTATGAGGACATCGAGGGGTTCCCGGCCGAGGCGATTCCGGTCGAGGAACATCGCTTCGAGGTGCTCGTGGGGACGATCGACGGCATGCCGGTGGTGGTCTATCCCGGCCGCGTGCATCTGTATCAGGGGTACTCCGCCCTCGAGGTGACCTCCCTCATCCGTCATGCCTATCGCCTGGGTTGCCGGGACATCATCCTCACCTGCGCCTCGGGCGCGGTGGGCGATATCGAGCCGGGCACGACGGGCATCATCCGCGACCAGCTGAACCTGACCGGCGTGAATCCGCTGGCGAGCGCCGCGTGCGTGGCGGAAGCCGAGATCGAGGTACCGTTCATCTCCATGGCGGGCGGGTATTCGAGCTATCTGGCGGAGTTCGCCCGCGCCGCCGCGCAGGATGCCGGCGCACCGCTTGCCGAGGGCGTGTACGCCGGGCTTCTGGGCCCGACCTACGAGACGGCGGCCGAGGTGCGCGCGCTGGGCGTGCTCGGAGCCGACTACGTGGGCATGTCCACGGTGTGCGAGGCGATCATGGCGCATGCGCTGGGCATGCAGGTGCTGGGGCTCACGCTCGTGACCAACAAGGCCGGGCTGGCGTCCAACACGCATGCGGAGGTGCTGGAGGAGGCCGAGCGCGGGGGCGAGGTCTGCCAAAAGATCATCCTGGGCGTCCTGCGCTATCTGGGAGGCTCGCACGCGTAGGCGGATGCAGCCCTCCGCCTTTTCGCGCGGCGGGGCGCCGGGCGCGATGCGCCACTTCGGGCCGATGCCGTTCACGGATGCGGGTGCTGCTCGCGCTGCGGGCTTGTATGGTGTACGAGGCATGTGCCGCGCTGCACGGGAGCAGCGCGGTCGTAACCATGAGAGGATGGCACGAATGATTTGCGGTGCACTGACCGATCTGCCCCGGTACCGGGGGATGATGCGCGGACTCGATGTGCTGATCGACTGGCTTGAGGAAAACGATCCGGCGCAGCTTGCGTGCGGAAGCCATGAGATCCTGGGCGACAAGGTGTACGCCAACGTGATGGAGGCCACCACCCGGTGCGCTTCCGAGGCGCACTACGAGACGCATCGTCGCTACCACGATGTGCAGATCGACCTTTCGGGGCGCGAGGCGTATCGCGTCGCGCTGGGTGATACCGTGCAGGTGGAGCCGTTCAACGAGGCGGACGACTTCGAGCTCGTGGACGCCGGTGCCTTTATCGAGGGCGATCTGGCGGATGGGAAGTTCGCGGTGTTCGTCGTCGGGGAGCCGCACATGCCCACGCTCCAATACGGCGACGACGGCGCGCAGCCCGTCAAGAAGATCTGCTTCAAGGTGCTTGCCGACGATTTCTGGGATGCGTAGTTTTGTGGAGGCGAAACTGACCCCTTGCGCTATAGCCCGACAGGCCGTACTATAAGCAATCGTCGGATGCAGAAATCCGGCCAATACAAGCCAACGTGGCTCAGCTGGTAGAGCAACGCACTCGTAATGCGTGGGTCAGCGGTTCGAATCCGCTCGTTGGCTCCATTGATTGCAAAAAGGGTCCCCACAGGGACCCTTTTTCATGCCGCGCCATCGGGGGAGTGCAAACCGGGGACGTACCTTCCGCGTGCATTAATGCACGCGGAAGGTACGTCCTCGGTTTGCACTCGCTACTATTCGTTTTCGGGCTCGTGTCCGGCGCATTAAAGCCCGCGAATCAAGGCCGCATGGAGCCTAGCAGGGGTTATAAAGGCCTTGAGATGCATCTCGAGGTTCGCGCAAAGGCTCATGAACGGCAGGGAAGGGCGCACGGTCCCTCGGTATTCCCCTCGCGTGCGTGCAAGAAAAAGGTACGTCCCCGATTTGCAAGAGGTGTGGACCAGTGGGGATGGTTAAACGTGTAAGCAGACAAAGCGAACCAGTTCATACCAGTTCGTTGTTCATCACATATATGAAGGAAGTGTGGAGTACGAAATTTTACTTTTACGAAATAAAAGAGCCTGTTCCAGCAGGTGAAAGACCATCCGCTCAAGGGGAATTCGGAAGAAAATAATGTGCTGGTAATGACGCAAAAAGTAGGGTGGGCGGTAGAAAAACGTCTGTGAATGGCGGATTGGGACCGCTTGCAGGAAAACACATAACAAACAATCGTGCGCCTGCTAGAATGGAGTCACACGTCACGTGGTTACTACCAGTTTTCGTGAAGAGAAGCAGGCGGCTGCGAGAAAAAGCATCCCGCGGAAAGGTGGGTTTCATGATCGGTTTCATCCTTACGGGGCACGCTCAGTTCTCCAACGGTCTTGCGAGCGCTATCGACATGGTCGCCGGCGACCAGCCCGCGTTCCAGATCGTTCCGTTTGACGGGTCCAAGGCCGCCAGCTACGGCGAGGACCTCCGCGCCGCCATCAGCGCCATGCGCGCCGAGACCGACGGCGTTCTCGTGTTCGTGGACCTGCTGGGCGGCACGCCGTTCAACCAGGCCATGATGATCTCCCAGGACATCGCCGATGTCGAGGTGGTCACCGGTGCCAACCTGCCCATGCTGATCGAGCTTCTGCTCACCCGCGGCGCAGGTTCGACGCTCGACGAGCTCGCCGACCAGGCGGTCGAGATCGGCAAGATGGGCATCGTCCACAAGAAGCTCGAGGCCTCCGTTCCCGAGGGCGACGAGTTTGACGGCGAGGACGGTATTTAATGGAGGGCTTCTGGGGAAGCGTTCTGTCCTCCTCGGTGGCGCTGCTGATACTTTTCGCCATCATGGGGGTCGTCTACCTGATCTGGTCTCAGGTGGGCGTCAGGAAGAAGCGCAACTACTTCAAGGAGCTTCACAACGAGCTCGCCCCAGGCCAGGAGATCATGTTCGCCGGCGGTATCTACGGAACCATCAAGAGCATCAACGGCGACAAGGTCGAGGTTAAGGTTCGTTCCGGCGCCGTAATGGATGTCTCCCGCTACGCCATCCAGGAAATCCAGCGCTAACCTCCAGGGATTCGGTTTTTCGGGAGCCTTCGCACAGGGACTCCCTGAACAAACGTCATTGTACGTGCAGGACTACAGAGCAGATACGAAAGGATGCGTACCAACATGGCAGAGCCCAACATTCTTCTTACCCGCATCGATAATCGTCTGATCCATGGTCAGGTCGCCACCCAGTGGAACTCCACCCTGGGCGCCAACCTTATCCTCGTTGCCAACGACGAGGTTTCCAACAACACCATGCGTCAGAACCTCATGAAGATGGCGGCCCCGGCCGGCGTCGCCACCCGTTTCTTCTCGCTGCAGCACACCATCGACATCATCGCGAAGGCGTCGCCCAAGCAGAAGATCTTCATCGTGGCCGAGACTCCGCAGGACGTGCTGAAGCTCGTCAAGGGCGGGGTGCCTATAAAGAAGGTCAACATCGGCAACATGCACATGTCGGAGGGAAAGCGGCAGGTTGCAACGACGGTCGCCGTTGACGACGCCGACGTCGCCGCTTTCAAGGAGCTTCAGGATTTGGGGGTGGAACTGGAGATCAGGCGTGTTCCGAGCACGCCGGTTGAGGACGTCAGCAAGCTCTTCAGCTAAGAGTCGTCGTCTCTCAAGCGCGTCGGTTGGCATGTGCCCGGCGCAAACAGTCGTAACAGTTCGCATTGAACACATTCGAAAGGAGGAGCATAGATGGACGTTAATGCTGTTCAGATCATTTTGGTCTTCTTGGTCACCTTCGTCGCGGCTATCGACCAGTTCGACTTCCTGGAGTCGCTGTACCAGCCCATCGTCACCGGCGCTATCATCGGTGCCATCCTTGGCGATGTGAACACCGGCCTGATCGTCGGTGGTACGTATCAGCTCATGACCATCGGTAACATGCCGATCGGAGGTGCCCAGCCGCCCAACGCGGTCATCGGCGGCATCATGGCTGCTATCTTTGCCTGCACGCTCGACATGGATCCGGATATGGCCGTTGCCACCGCGATTCCGTTCGCGCTCCTCGGCCAGTACGGCGTGACCCTGTTCTTCACGCTGCGCGCTCCGCTGCTTGAGTTCTTCCGCAGCGCTGCCGAGAAGGCCGACACCAAGGCGATCACCAAGTGGACGATCATCTCAGAGATCATCCTCGGCCTGATCTTCGCTGTCATCGTGACCCTGTTCTTCATCGGCGGCCTCGCCGTCGGCCAGCAGATCGTCGACGCCATCCCCGCATGGCTCAACACCGGTCTGTCCCAGGCGGGCAACATGATGAAGTTCGTCGGCTTCGCCATCCTGCTCAAGATCATGATGAATCGCGATATGTGGGGCTTCTTCTTCATGGGCTTCGGCCTTGCCCTGATCGCGAGCAACATCGAGGCCATCGCCGGCCCCGCTCTGCTCATCCTTACCCTCATCGGCTTCGGCATCGCCTTCTGGGACTTCCAGCAGCAGACCGAGCTGAAGGGCGCATTTGACGGAGGTGACTTCTCTGATGGCATCTAATGAGTTCGTCGTCCCCGAGCGCTATGAGGATCTGACCCCTGCTCCGCAGGTCGACCAGAAGACTCTGAACCGTATGGCCCTGCGCTCTTGCTGGCTTCAGTCTTCGTTCAACTACGAGACCATGCAGTCCGGTGGCTGGCTGTTCGCCATGATCCCCGGTCTGGAGAAGGTCCACACCAACAAGAAGGACCTCGCGGCGTCGATGTACCACAACCTGGACTTCATCAACACGCACCCCTTCCTGGTGACCTTCGTTATGGGTATCGTTCTGTCCCTCGAGCAGAACAAGGTTGATACCCAGACCATCCGCGCCGTCCGCATTTCCGCGGCCTCGCCTCTGGGCGGCATCGGCGACGCCCTGTTCTGGCTGACGCTCGTGCCCATCACGGCCGGCATCACCTCGAACATGGCCATCGCCGGCAACATCGCCGCTCCGATCATCTTCCTGGTGATCTTCAACATCGCTCAGTTCGCTTGCCGCTTCGGCCTGATGAACTGGTCCTACCGTGTGGGCACCGGCGCCATCGATGCGCTGACCGCCAACATGCAGGCGTTCACCCGTGCAGCCTCCATCCTCGGCGTCTTCGTCGTCGGCTGCCTGACCGTCACCATGGGTGCCACCCAGATCAACCTCACGATCCCCAACGGCACCACCCGCGGCCTTGCTGCCCACACCATCGTCGTCTCCAACGAGGATGCCGAGAACTTCGCTGACCTGGCTGTCGACACCGACACCGCCGAGGCCGGTACGCTCGCCATCAGCGATATGGACGGCAACGCCCTGACCGCTGCCGACGCCGACGGCAACGCCGTCGAGACCGGCATCGTCGACCTGGGCAACGGCATGAGCCAGGTCACCTACGGCGAGGTTACCGAGACTCCGGTTTCCTACTCCGTGGCCTCCACGCTCGACTCCGTGCTGCCCAAGCTCGTCCCGCTCGCGCTCGTTCTTCTGCTGTACTTCCTGTTCGCCAAGAAGAACTTCACGCCGATCAAGGGCATCGTTCTGCTGCTCATCATCGGCATCGTCGGCGCCCTCCCCTTCATCAACCTTTGGGGTTAAGGACGGTTTAGCAGGGATGCGCGCGCCCACGTGCGCATCCCTGCTCACATTGAGATCGATGTGAACGGCCGCGACCCGCACGCGTTGAGGGACGCGGCCGTATTGTTTTTTCGCATGCGGCGAGACCGCTGGGACAGTTCCCCTCGGAATTCGAGGAGATCTGTCCGGGTCGTCTTTTCGCATAACCGGTAAGGAGGGTGACGCGCATGGCGATCGCAGCTCGCAAACAGCCGCTGTATGACCAGCTGGTGGATATTCTGACCGAGAAGATCGAGCACGAGTACCGCCCCGGCGACATGCTGCCCTCCGAGCGCGAGCTCTCCAAGTACTACGGCCTGTCGCGCACGACGGTGCGCCTGGCGCTGCAGGAGCTCGAGCGTTTGGGTCTCGTCGTGCGCCAGCACGGGCGCGGGACCTTTGTGGCCGACCGTTCCGTGCAGACCACAAACCTCTCCCAGACCTACAGCTTCACCGAGCAGATGCGCGAGTTGGGCCGTAAGCCCGCGACGACCATCCTCGAGTTTTCCGAGATCGAGTCGGACAAGAACCTTGCCAGCAGCCTGGGCGTGCGCATCGGCGACAAGCTCTTCAAGATCAAGCGCCTGCGCAGCGCCGACGGCGTTCCGATGATGGTCGAGCGGACTTAT
The DNA here is from genome assembly GCF_030385545.1 of Collinsella ihumii. Taxonomy (NCBI): domain Bacteria; kingdom Bacillati; phylum Actinomycetota; class Coriobacteriia; order Coriobacteriales; family Coriobacteriaceae; genus Collinsella; species Collinsella ihumii. Next base: position 94,095 of record NZ_JAUEIQ010000004.1, read on the forward strand.
CTTCCGGTGCGCAAGTTCATGTCGCTCAAGCGCCCCATGCTCGAGCATGAGTCGCTCTATCACGTCATCGAGCAGTACTTCCACGAGAAGATCCGCGTGGCGGAGGAGGAGTTCTTCGCGAGCATCGCCCGCCCCGCCGACGCGCATCTGCTCGACATCAGCGAGGGCGCGCCCGTGCTCGACCTGGTGCGGACCACGTACAACATGGGCAACGAGATCATCGAGTACACGCTCTCCGTTGCCCGTGCTGACCAGTTCAAATACAAGATCTTCCACTATCGGAACGAATGATCCGAGCACCTCAGTGCACCTGCGAGAGCTGAGCGAGCACGCACTCGGCCCTCGCAGGGGCACTCGTGCACGACAGACCGGTTACGTTCGACCTGTCGAGACGGGTAGGGGATGCCCTGTCATCTGGGGGGCTTGCGGCCGACAGAGGATGCGCGGTCCCCTGATACGTGGTGGCAGTGCTTGTCGACGGCTTCGTCGCCAAGCCGAGCTTGTTTGCAAAGGAGTAGAAATGTTCGAGAAGGACCTCGAGGCGCTGAAGGCCATGGGCGCCCACATCACCACGACCGAGATTAAGCAGCAGCCTGATCTGTGGCGCGACGCCTACAACATCTACAAGGAGAACAAGGCGGGTGTCGAGGAGTTCCTGGCCGATATCAAGAAGCTCGGTCGCGTGAGCGTCGTGTTCGCAGGCGCCGGCACGTCCGATTACGTCGGCGACACGGTGGCGCCCTACCTGCGTCACGCCGGCGACACCGACGCCTTCAACTTCATGCCCGTCGCAACGACCGACATCGTCTCCGCGCCGCTCGACTTCCTGCGTCCGGACGATCCGACCGTGCTCGTCTCCTTTGCCCGCTCCGGCAACAGCCCCGAGAGCCTTGCCGCCGTCGAGGTCGCCCGCAAGGTCGTGAAGAACATCAAGTTCCTGAACATCACCTGCGCCCCCGAGGGCAAGCTCGCCGTCGAGTCCGCCGACGACCCGAACGCCTACACGATCCTGATCCCGCGCGCGAACGACCAGGGCTTCGCCATGACGGGCAGCTATTCGTGCATGTCGCTCATCACCATGCTGCTGTTCGATTGCTCTGACGAGGACGCCAAGGCCGCATGGGTCGAGACCGCTGCCAAGATGGGCGAGGAGGTCGTTGCACGCGAGGCCGAGATCGCCGAGTTCCTGAACTGCGACTTCAACCGCATGACCTATCTGGGCTCCGGCTCCTTCGGCGGCCTCGCCCAGGAGGCTCAGCTCAAGATCCTCGAGCTCGCCCGCGGTCTTGTCGCCACCTCGTGGGACACCTCGATGGGCTACCGTCACGGGCCCAAGTCCTTCGTCGACGACAAGACGCTCGTGTTCGTGTTCGTGAACAACGACGAGTACACCCGCCAGTACGACCTCGACATCCTTGAGGAGATCAACGGCGACGGCATCGCCATGAAGACGATCGCCATCCAGCAGGAGGGCGCGACCGCCTTCGAGCACGCCTCCTTTACGTTCAAGGGCTACGACGCGCTGCCCGAGGGCTACCTGGCCCTGCCCTTCATCATGGTCGGCCAGACCGTGAGCCTGCTCAACTCCGTGCGCGTGGGCAACACACCCGACACGCCGAGCCCCACCGGCACCGTCAACCGCGTGGTGAAGGGCGTCACGATCCATCCCTACGGCGCGTAAGTAAGCGCGACGCGACAGCTTGCCCAGCCCGCCTCGTCGAGTCCGGCGGGGCGGGCATTTTACTACACGAGGGGGCGTACCCTTCAGCTGTAGCACCAGCAGAATGTGAAAGGAGAGCTCAGCATGAGCACCTATGCGATTACCGCCGATACGTTCTTCTTCCCGACGCGTGTTGCGCACGGCGGCTACCTGATGGTCGAGGACGGCGTGTTCGGCGCCTATACGACCGAGAAGCCCGACTGCGAGATTCTCGACTACACGGGCAAGCAGATCGCTCCCGGTTTCGTCGACACGCACATCCACGGGTTCGACGATCATGACGTCATGGACTGCAAGGCCGACAGCGTGCGCACCATCTCCCGCGGCATCCTGCGCAACGGCGTGACCTCGTGGATGCCGACGACGCTGACCGCCACCACCGAGCAGCTCGCCGACGCCTGCGCAAGCGTGTACGAGGCGAACGAGGAACCGGGCGAGGAGCCCATGGCGCGCATTCAGGGCATCTTCCTGGAGGGCCCGTTCTTCACCGAGAAGCACAAGGGCGCTCAGAACCCGGCCTACCTGTCGGCCCCGCAGATCGAGAAGCTGCGCGTGTGGCAGGATGCCGCGCACGGCCTCGTGAAGAAGATCGCCATCGCCGCCGAGTACCCGGAGAGCCCGGACTTCATTCGCGAGGCGCGCAAGATGGGCGTCGTCGTGGCGCTTGGCCACTCCGATGCGGGCATCCTGGAGGCCCTGGCCTGCCTGGACGCCGGCGCGACGGTGTTCGTCCACACGTACAACGGCATGAGCCCGCTGCATCATCGTGAGCCCGGCATGGTCGGTGCCGCGCTGTATTCGGGCGATAAGTCGTTCTCCGAGCTCATCTGCGACGGCCATCATGTGAATCCGTTCGCGGCCGCCATCGTCATGAACGCCAAGGGCCGCGAGCACACCTGCCTCATCACCGACTGCATGTGCGCCGGCGGCATGCCGGACGGCGATTACTTCCTGGGCGAGCTGCCGGTGATCGTGAAGGACGGCACGGCGCGCCTGAAGGACGGCGGCTCGCTCGCCGGTTCCATCCTGCGCATGAACCAGGCGGTCAAGAACGTGGTCGACTGGGGCATCGCCACGCCGCAGCAGGCGGTCTACATGGCCACCCAGGCGCCCGCCGAGGCCAACGAGATCGACGACGTGTGCGGCTCGATCCGTCCCGGCCGCGCGGCCGACTTCGTGGTGCTCGAGCCCGATATGACGCTCGTTGAGACCTATCTGGGCGGCGCGTCGGTGTATAAGGCGTAAAGCTTCTGCTCGGCCCCCTGCCGGGGGATGTGCACATAAAAAAGACGGTCGGGGTCGCCCCCGGCCGTCTTTTTCATGTGCGCCCGTCCCCGTTGGCAGGGGGCCGCATGTTTTAGAGCGTGGAGAACCGGTACTCGATGACGCTCTCGTACGGATGCTCGGGTCCGCAGAAGCACTGCGGGAAGCTCGGGATGTTGGGCGTGTTCGGGTAGTACTCGGGCTCAAAGGCAAAGCCGTCGTTGGCCCGGTAGGTCGCGTCGTCCTTGGCATGCTCGTCGCCCACGAAGTTGCCCGTGTACAGATGGGCGCCGGGGGTCGTGATGGAGATGTCGAGCACGCGGCCGCTCTCGGGGTCTTCGGCGTGGAGGGCGGGACGCAGGTGCGCGCCGGTCGCGCGGAACCCGTCGACGCAGAAGCAGTGGTCGAAGCCGTGGGCGATGCGGAGTTGCTCGTCGTCGGCCTCGATATCGCGGCCGAGCGGCTTGGGCGAGCGGAAATCGAACGCGGTGCCCTCGACGTCGCGCAGCTCCCCGGTGGGAACCGAGTGCTCGTCGACGACGAGCACCTGCGACGCGTTGACGGAGACGACCTGTCCCAAGATGCTTCCGGAATCATGGCCGGCCAGGTTGAAGTAGGCATGGTTGGTCATGTTCACGAACGTGCGGCGATCGGAGGTCGCCGCGTAGCGCAGGCGCAGGACGCCGGCGGGCGTGAGCGTGTACTCCGCCGTGAACGCGCGCTCGCCGGGAAGGCCGAGCTCGCCGTGGGCGAGGGCGGTGGTGAAGCGGACGGTGTTCTCGGCGTCAATGACCTCGGCGTTCCACACGCGCTTGTGCAGGCCGTGATCGAGGTCGGTGTGGAGGTTGTTCTCCCCTTCGTTCTTCACGAGGTGCCACGTCTCGCCGTCGATGGTGAGCTCTGCGCCGCCGATGCGGTTGGCGGAAGGGGCGATGGTCGCGCCGTAGCAGGAGGGGTTGGCCGCGGTATAGCCGTCGATTGTTCCGTAGCCCAAGACGATGTCGGCGCACTCGCCGTTCTCATCGGGGGCGTCGATCCCGATGATGGTGGCGCCGAAGTTCATGACACGGACGGTGATGCTGCCGTTGTCGATGGCATAACAGGTGACCTGTGCGCCATCCGGTGTCGTTCCAAAAGGTGTTGCGCTGATCATGGTTCCTCCTTGTTCGAGGTGCGTAAATTCGCTGCCCCCATTATAGGGAAACGACGGCCGATTGCCCTTGCCGGGCGGCGCCGGGGCGGGCTCCTACAGGCCCATCTCCGCCTTGAGGCGCGCGAGGTCGTCGTCGACGGTGGCGTCGTTGACCGCAGAGGCGTACTTCTTCTCGAGGTCGGCAACCTCATCTGCCGGCTCCTCGTTCAGCTCCGCCATGGCGTCGGCGGTGTCGAGCATGCGATCCGCCTTGGCCTCCATGCGGTCGAACGCCTCGATGGCGCTCTCGGCGCGGTCGGAGCCGGAGGTGAAGCCGGCGACCTTCTCCTGCGTCTTGGCGACGGCGACCTTGGCCTTGATGGTCTCGCGGCGGCTCTTGAGGTTCTCGATGTCGCTCACGAGCTTGTCGTGCATCTGGCGCATCTTGTCGGCGTTGGCGTGCGCGGCGTCATAAGCCTTCTCCAGCTCGGTGCCGGCGGTCGCGAGCTGCTGCTTTTTGCCCAGAAACGTGCGTGCGTCACTTTCGTTGCCCGCGGCGAGGGCCTTCTTCGCGAGGTCCTCCATGCGCGCGATCTCGGCGGCGTTGTCGTCGACCATGCGGCGGCAGCGCTTCTCCTCGGCGATGACGCCGGCGGTCTCCTGCTTGACCTCGGCGAGCGACTCGGTGAGGTCGACGAGGTACTGGTCGATCATCTTCGCCGGATCCTCGGCGTGGTCGAGCAGCTCGTTGATGTTGGCTTTCACGATCGTGGCGAAGCGCTCTAAGATTCCCATTGCATTCCTTTCTGCAGGGAGGCCGGTGCCTCTTCTTCTATGTCGCCGCCTTGCGGGCAAGGCGGCCTATCGACGCGCCGATCAGCTTGTGGCGTCATCTTCGTATTTATCCGCCAGGTCCTCGATGTCCGAGTCGCCGAACGTCTCGAGCGGGGTGTTGAGGATCTTCTCCGCCTGCTCGCGACGCTCGCGGTCGGCCGTCCTCTTCTTCTTGACGATGAAGGCCGCGATGCCGCCGACCACGGCGACGCCGACGACCGCCAGCCCCACGGTCCCCATCATGTCGGATGTCTGCTTGCGCTCAGCTGCCCCCATGATGAGGTCGGCGGTGTTCGCGAACGCCTCGGAGAATATCTCCTCCTCGGACAGCGAGTAGTCGTTGTAGGCGCGCTCGATCTGCGTGGCGAGGATGCTGCACGCTTCGCTGTCCATCACGTCGGCGGCCAAAGACCCGATCGCGTAGCCGCAGGTGTACGAGCCGTTCCCGTCATTGCAGAAGACGAGCAGGAAGTGTCCCTCGTCGCTGAAGAGCTGGTCGTAGAGCTCCTCGGCGAGATCGGTGAGCTGCGACACCGACGTGCTGGTCCCGTTGGGCAGGATGTACACGTAGGGCTGCACGCCGGTCTTCTCGTAAAACGCGCGCATGCCCGACTCGAGGGCCGCCGGATCGTGGATCCAGTCGCCGTCCTGGTCGGTGTAGTAGGCGGTCTCGGTGACCGAGCCGGGAGCCAGCTCCTCGCGGACGACGGTCGATGCGTTTTGCGCGGTGTAGTCGGACGAGCAGGAGGGCATGAAGGCCGCGACGAGCGCTCCGAGCAGGGCGAGCACCACGAGGGCGATGATCGCGCCCGCGCATCCGCCCCGTCCTCCGCTTCCGCCTCCACGCACCGGGCCCTTGCCTCCGCCGTCCGTGACGACGACGGCGGGGCGCCTGTTCATGAGGCTCCCCATGAGAAAGCCGCCCAGAAAGCCCCCGCCCGAGGAGCGCGGGGGCGGTCCCCCCCATGCCTCCCATGGGCGCGCCGCCGAATCCGCCGAACGACCCGGGGCGTCGGGCGCTTCTGCCGCCGCTTCTCCCGAATCCTCCGCGGCCTCCGGAAAACCCGCCCGAGCGGCGTCCGCCGCCGGAGCCGAAGCCTCCGCCCGAGCGCCCGCCGCCGGGTGAACCCGATCTACCCATGGAGATGCCCTTTCTGCCTGCGCGCGGCGCGGCCACGCGTGTCTTTCAATAGACAGATTATTCCCACTCCCGCGGGCATGCGTGACCTTCAACGCGCATTTGTACGCCGAGCGCGTCTGCTCGGAGTTTGCCCGGTTTTGCCCGCCCGCCGCTTTCGTTTGGTTGCGGTTGGATCCGACCGTTGGCGAGCGCGCGAGCCAAGGCGGATGGCGCGCACGGTACAATGGCGTTCAGTTAGGGCCGCAGGCTGTCCGGAGGAAGGAACGAACATGATCCTCACCGTTACCATGAACCCCTCGATCGATACGCGCTATTCCGTCGACCACCTGGTCATCGACGACGTCAACCGCGTGACGCCGGCCAAGACGGCGGGCGGCAAGGGCCTGAACGTGAGCCGCGTGCTCGTGCAGCTGGGGGACGACGTGGTGGCGACCGGCCTGCTAGGAGGCCATTCCGGCGCATATCTGGGCGAACTGATGGACGCCGACGGCATCACCCATCGCTTCACGCCGATCGCGGGCGAGTCCCGCACCTGCATCGCGCTGCTGCACGACGGCAACCAGACCGAGTTTCTGGAGAGCGGCCCGACCGTGAGCGCCGAGGAGCTCGAGGCGTTCGTGGGCAACTATGCCGATCTGGTTTCCAAGGCGTCGTGCGTGACGCTTTCCGGCTCGCTGCCCAAGGGGGTTCCCGCCGACACCTACGCGCGTCTGGTCGCCATCGCGGCCGAGACGGGCGTCCCGGTGCTGCTGGACACGTCGGGTGCCGCGCTCGACGCCGCGCTCGAGGCGGATGTCAAGCCGACGCTCGTCAAGCCCAACCTCACTGAGATCAACGGCCTGCTGGGCACGAGCTTCACCTCCGACGACCTGTCGGATCTGCGTCAGACCCTGGCCGCGGACGTGCGCTTTGCCGGCATCCCGTGGGTCGTGGTCAGCATGGGCGCCGCCGGTTCGGTCGCGTTCCATGACGGGCGCACGCTGCGCGCTCGCGCGCCGCGCATCGAGGCGGTCAACGCGACCGGTTCGGGAGACTCCACGATCGCCGGGTTCGCCCATGCCATCGCTGCGGGCTCGGACGCCGAGGAGGTTCTGCGCTGCGGCAACACCTGCGGCACGCTGAACGCCATGGACCCGCAGACCGGCCATCTGGTCATGGACAAGTGGGACGAGATCTACCAGGGCGTGGAGATCTCCGAGCTGTAGCCATCGGCGCACACAACTTCTCGCAAGAAGGTGCCTCCGACCAGGTTGTTCCGGTTGGAGGCGCCTTTGTGTATTGTCCCGCTGTTGCGCGCGAACTCGCCAGAGGAGGTTCCGGGCTGAACATTTGCTGAAAAATCGACGTTATGAGTGACTGGAATCCGGACCCACCCGAAATGGCATCTTCAGCGCCGACGTTTCCGCAGGTCGTACGCGCGCGGTAGGTACGCTTTCCCGGGCCCTCCAGATCAGCTCGCTCAAAACGTCTATTTTTCAGCAAAAGTCCGGCCGGGAACCTCCGCTGACGGCGCGTTTCATCTCCGTAGCACACCTGCGGGCGGCCAGGTCTCGTGTTTACGGGTTATGAGCGCCTATGCGACGATAAGGGTCGGGTGCGGCGAGCCCTCGGGCAGCGAGGCGATTTCGTTTGAAAGGATGCCGTCGGCGTCCGCGTCCACCACGATGGTGTCCACGTCGGCGATCGAGGCGAACCGGAACAGCCCTTGACCGTCGAGCTTGCTGGCATCCGCCAGCACGATGCGTTCCCGCGCGGCTTCCATCATGCCGCTTTTGACCTCGGCCATCTGGGCGTAGTTCGTCATGAGGCCGCAGCCGCTCACGATGGCGGTCGGGCAGATGATCGCCTTGTCGGCATGGAGGATCTCCAGCGACCGCATGGTGAGAGGGCCGTATGTGTAGCGATGGCCCTTGCGCAGCGCGCCGCCGAGCAGGATCGCGTCGACCGCGGGCAGGCTCTCGTCGATGAAGTCGGCGATGGTCACGTCGGCGGTGATGACGGTGATGCCGGAGCGCTGGCTGAGCATGCGGACGAACTCGAGCGCCGTCGTGCCCGAGTCGACGAGCAGGGCGTCCCCGTCCTCGACCAGCTCGATGGCGGCACGCGCGATCGCCTGCTTGGCCGCGACGTTGACGTTCACGCGCTTGTCCTGGATGGAGACGGTCAGCGTCTTGTGCAGCGAGACCGCGCCGCCGTGGGTGCGGCGCAGCTTGCCGTCTGCCTCGAGGGCATCGAGGTCGGCGCGGATGGTGACCGCAGACACCCCGAACGTCCGGGCCAGCTCTGCTACCTGCACCGAGGCCGTGCGGTCGAGCATCGACATGATGGCGGCGCGCCGCTCTTCGGCAAACGAATGAGGGATGGTATTGGCCATGGCGGACCCCTTTCGATCTCGCGCGATGCTGCTGGGAGCGGGTGGCGGGGGAGGGTAGCTCCGCCGTTTGTGCAGATTCTATTGTGCGCCAAGTTTCTTTTTAGAAAGCAAACAACAGTCGATTTCTTTGGTTTTGCAAAAGCAATCGAAGGCGGTGCGTCGTTTCCGGGTGAGGGCCGTCCTATGGGGCGGCCTTGGCGCCGTGGCCGTCCGCATCCGAACCCTCACATAGGGTAAAACTTGCAAATCACCAGGTAGCTGGCCACATTGTGCCGATCATGCCGGCAAATTGTGCGTGTCGAGGCAATATTGCATCGTCGCCGCGCGCCGTTTGCCATCGGGCGGGCGGCGGGGCGAACAGGATGCCGAACGTGCTGTCAAGACCTCGGAACACATTCAACTACCAGCGAAAACCATGAATAACAACATATGATCCGCCCCGATGGGGCATGTCGGGCGCCACGCCGTTCATCTACGGATTCGAGCCGTTTGCGGCTGCTGGCGGCCGAACCCGTGGACCCTCTCCTTGTGTCAATCCCTAGAGTCGAGCATGTCCGCTTTCCGCAATCCCCTACAGAACGGGTGGTGCCATGACAAACTCAATGACAGCCACGCAGGACCGATCTCTTGCGATCGAGAAGAAGAAGCGCCTGGAGCAGGGCTTCTTCAAGAAGGGCATCGCCATCGCCCTGTTCTCGGGCATAGCCTACGGCCTGTATTCCGCCTTCGTGGTGGCCGCGCAGACCCAGGGCATCTGGGTCGACTGGTCGACGGCGCTGCCCGCCGGCGGCTTCATGCTCGTCTTCATCCTGCCCACGCTCGCCAGCGCGATCAACGACAGCTGCAGCGCTCTGTGGGCGCTTGCCGCCACCATCAAGCAGGGGAAGCTTCCCGATTTCATCGCCACACTGGGCACCAAGCCCGGTCTCATCATGGTCGCCGCGGCCATGGTGGGCGGTCCCATCGGCAGCGCGGCCTACATCATCGCGCTGTCCATGGCCGGCACGATCGTGACCCCGGTCGCCGCGCTCTGCCCCGCCATCGGCTCCATCATCTCCCGCGTCCTCTACAAGCAGAAGCTCGGCGCGCGCGGCGTCACCGGCATCCTCATCTGCATGCTCGGCTCCGGCCTCATCGGCGTCTCGAGCCTCACCGGCGATCTGGGCGCCAACGCGGTTCCCGGCATCTGCCTGGCGCTCGTGTGCGCGTTGGCCTGGGGCATCGAGGGCTGCGTCGCCGGTTACGGAACCTCGATGATCGACTCGCAGGTCGGCATCACCATCCGCCAGTGCACCTCCGGTCTTGGCAACCTGCTCATCATCCTGCCCCTGCTCACCGTCGCCAGCGGCAACAGCCTGGCCGAGACCTACTCCTGCGTGGCCGGTGCCTTCACCAACCTGCCGTCGCTCGCATTCTTCATCGTGAGCGGCATGTTCGCCTACCTCTCCTACATGAACTGGTATCGCGGCAACAGCATGTGCGGCACCGCGCTCGGCATGGCCTGCAACGGCACCTATGCCTTCTTCGTGCCGCTGTGCACCTGGATCATCGTCGGCCTGTTCATGGGCTTCGACGGCTATGCGCTGCCCGCGATCGCCTGGATCGCCGCGGTGGTCATGGTCATCGGCGTCACTGTGATCGCCGTCAACCCGCTCGATTTCTTCAGGAAGGAGAAGGCAGCATGAAGCGACCGCTGAACTACGCGATGCTCAAATTCTTCACGACCGTCGACGAGGCTTCGGTCGACGACGTGAGGGCGGCCCTGAACGACGAGTACGGCACGCACTCCGCATTCAAGAAGCCCAAGATGATCGAGGCGCTCATGACCGCCGAGAAGAACGGCCTGATCGAGGAGGCGCGCTTCGATCTGGACGATGCCGGCGAGGTGCGCATCTACTACCGCGCCACGCCAGAGCAGAAGCAGTCGATCAACTCCTACATCAAATAGGGGGACACCATGCGCTACCAGGGAGAACAGGCCATCGGCCTCATCGAGACCGTCGGTATGGTGCCCGCGCTTCTGGCCGCCGACGCCATGCTCAAGGCGGGAGACACCGAGCTCGTGTCGTACGAGAACGTGGGCTCCACGCTCGTGACCGTCATCGTGACCGGCGACGTGGCCGCCTGCGAGGCGGCGGTCGCCGCCGGCGCCGAGGCCGCTGCAAGCATCGGCAAGCTCACGGCGCACAACGTCATGAAGCGCCCCGTGCCCGCCGTGGGCGATGTGGTGTCCGTCCATGACGTCGATTACTAGGGAGGCTGTCATGACTGAGTCCTTTGCCGGCGCGCTGGGCGCTGTCGAGACCTTCGGGCTGGTCTTCGTCCTCGAGGCCGCCGACGCCATGTGCAAGGCGGGCGACGTCGAGCTCGTGGGCTACGAGAACACGGCGTCGGGGTACATCTCGATCCTCGTCGAGGGCGACGTCGCCGCCGTGGAGGCCGCGGTCGCCGCCGGCACGTCCGCCGTCCGCGAGCTGGGTGCCGAGCCCTACAGCTCGGTGGTGATTCCCCGCCCGCACCCGAGCCTCAAGAAGATCACCCGACGCTACCGCGTCGAGAACCTGCTTCCGTACGAGGGGTGATCTCCTATGGCCCTGATCGATACCGATCTGCAGTCGGTGCAGGAGGTGCGCATCCTGCTTGAGCGCGCCGTCGAGGCGCAGCGCGTCCTGGAGGGCCTGCCCGAGCCGCTGATTGACGGGTTCCTCTGCCTGCTCGGGGAGAAGCTTCCCTCCCGTGCGGCCGAGTGCGCGCGGGCGTCGGTCGCCGAGAGCGACTACGGTTGCGCGGAGGACGAGGAGGCACTCGTGCGCTGGGTCCTCTCCGACATGCTCGCCGAAGTGCGTGCCGAGACCCCTGCCTCACGCATCTGCGCGGGCTCCCGTGCGCCCGAAGTCGCCCTGTCGAAGGGCGTCGCCGTGTCGCTGCTGCCCGACTGGCTCTCGGTGCCCACGCTGATAAGCCAGCTGCTGTGCGCCGTGAAGTCGCGCAGCGCCATCGTGTTCTCGGCGCGCCCGCGCGCCCATGCCGCCTGCGCCGAGCTCATGCACGCGGTGGCCGAGGTCGCCGCCGCCTGCCATTACCCGCTCGACGCCGTGGGCTTTCTGGGCACCTATGCGCCGGAGGGCGAGTCGTGGCTCGTCTCGCAGGGCGCGGCGCGCGTGGTGATCGAGAACCGCGAGGGCTCCGGCGCCGCGACGCTGCCCGCCCCTCCTGCCGGCACCGACGTCTACCGCGCCTCCATCGGCAACAACCCCGCCTTCGTGGAGGCCACGGCGGACCTCGCCCATGCCGCCGACGAGATCGTTTCCGGCGCGTCGTTCGCCTGCGGTCTTCTGCCGGGCGCCGAGCAGTCGGTGGTGGTCGAGGCGGCGGTGGCGGACGCCTTTGCGGCGGTCCTGCGCGCCCGCGGCTGCCAGTTCCTCTCCCATGAGGAGGGGGAGCGCCTGGCTCGGGTCATGTTCGCCCCCGACGGCAGCCCGTACCCCGAGCTCATCGGCAAGACGGCCCGCGACCTCGCCCAGCGCGCGGACATCGCGGTGGCCGAGAACTGCCGCGTGCTCGTGGTGGAGCGCCCCTACGTGTCGACCCGCAGCGTGCTGTCGGGCGTGAAGTACGGCCCCGTGATCTCGCTGTACGTCGAGGAGAACTGGCGCGATGCCTGCGAGAAGTGCATCGAGCTCATCCTGGCTGGCGGGCGGGGCAACGCCCTGGCAATCTTCTCGCGAGACCCCGAGGTCATCGAGCAGTTCATCGTGAAAAAGCCCGTGGGCCGCGTGCTGGTGAACGTGAGCACCGGCTTGGGAGGCATCGGCTGGCACGCCGACCTGCCGCGCACCCTCACGATGACGGGCTGGGAGCGCGCCACCACCTCCGAGCTGGGCGTGACCTACCGCGACTTCATCCGCCACCGCCAGGTGGGCATCGGCTTCACGCCCGAGGACGCCCGCCTGCTCGAGGAGGCCCGCGCCTGCCAGGGGACGTGCGCGATCCCGGCGGCCGCGGCCCGTGAATCCCATCCATCCGCGGGTGCGAGCGCCCGTGCCGCGGCACCCGAGCCGCATGACTCGTCGGATTGGTTCTCCAGGTTTCTGGAGTCCGTGAACACATTAGGAAATGAGGAGTGATATGGACATCAAGGAATTTGCCCGCGAGCTTTCCGATGCCACGCGCGAGATGACGCCCGAGCAGCGCGACGCCGTGCGCAGCATGTTCGAGCGCGTCTACGACCAGCTCGACCGTCCGCTGTCCTGCGGTCCCAGCGCCGCCGGTAGTGCCACCGAGGTCCCCGACGGCCCCACCCCGCGCCAGGTGCGTCTGAAGGAGAACTTCCTGAAGCAGGTCCCCACCATCACCACCTATCGCGCCCGCGCCGTCACGGAGTACACCAAGAAGTACCCCGGCATGCCCAAGGTGCTGCTGCGCGCCAAGTGCTTCCGCCACTGCTGCGAGACCGCCCCGCTCGTCATCCAGGACGACGAGCTCATCGTGGGCAACCCCTGCGGCGCCCCGCGCGCCGGCGCCTTCTCGCCCGACATCGCCTGGCGCTGGCTGCGCGATGAGATCGACACCATCGGCGACCGCCCGCAGGACCCCTTCTTCATCTCGGAGGAGGACAAGAAGTACATGCGCGAGGAGCTCTTCCCGTTCTGGGAGGGCAAGTCGCTCGACGAGCATTGCGAGGACCAGTACCGCGAGGCCGGCGTCTGGGAGCTCTCCGGTGAGTCCTTCGTGTCGGACTGCTCGTACCATCAGATCAACGGCGGCGGCGACTCCAACCCCGGCTACGACGTCATCCTCATGAAGAAGGGCATGGCCGACATCCAGGCTGAGGCCCGCGAGCACCTGGCGGCCCTCGACTACGAGAACCCCGACGACCTCGACAAGATCTACTTCTACAAGGCGGTCGTCGAGACCACCGAGGGCGTCATGATCTACGCGCGCCGTCTGTCCGACTACGCCCGCACGAAGGCCGCCGCCGAGACCGATCCCTGCCGCCGCGCCGAGCTCGAGCAGATTGCCGAGAACCTCGCGAACGTGCCCGCCCACAAGCCGCGCACCTTCTGGGAGGCCATCCAGTCCGTATGGGTCATCGAGAGCCTGCTGCCGGTCGAGGAGAACCAGACCGGCATGTCCATCGGCCGCGTCGACCAGTACATGTACCCCTTCTTCAAGGCCGACATCGAGGCCGGTCGCCTCACCCCGTACCAGGCCTTCGACCTGGCGGGCTGCATGCTCATCAAGATGAGCGAGATGATGTGGGTCACCTCCGAGGGCTCCTCCAAGTTCTTCGCCGGCTACCAGCCCTTCGTCAACATGACCCTGGGCGGCGTGACCCGCGAGGGCAAAGACGCCACCAACGAGCTCACCTACCTGCTCATGGACGCCGTGCGCCACGTGAAGGTCTACCAGCCCTCCGTCGCCTGCCGCATCCACAACAAGAGCCCCGAGAAGTACCTGCGCAAGATCGTCGACGTCGTGCGCTCGGGTATGGGCTTCCCCGCCTGCCACTTCGACGATGCCCACATCAAGATGATGCTCGCCAAGGGCGTCTCGGTCGAGGACGCGCGCGACTACTGCATGATGGGCTGCGTCGAGCCGCAGAAGTCCGGCCGCCTGTACCAGTGGACCTCCACGTCCTACACCCAGTGGCCGATCGCCATCGAGCTCGTGCTCAACCACGGCGTGCCGCTGTGGTACGGCAAGCAGGTGACGCCCGACATGGGCCCCATCTCGCAGTACAAGACCTTCGAGGAGTTCGACCGCGCGGTCAAGGAGACCATCTACTACATCACCAAGTGGACGAGCGTGGCCACCGTCATCTCGCAGCGCGTGCACCGCGAGATGGCGCCCAAGCCGCTCATGTCCATCATGTTCGAGGGCTGCATGGAGCACGGGCGTGACGTCTCCGCCGGCGGCGCCATGTACAACTTCGGCCCCGGCGTGGTGTGGAGCGGCCTTGCGACCTATGCCGACTCGATGGCCGCCATCAAGAAGCTCGTCTTCGATGAGCACAAGTACACCCTGGAGGAGCTCAACGAGGGCCTCAAGGCCGATTTCGTCGGCTACGAGCAGATGCGCCAGGACTGCCTGGCTGCGCCCAAGTACGGCAACGACGACGACTACGCCGACGACCTCTGCGCGGACATCGTCTATTACACCGAGCACATCCACAGCCAGTTCAAGACGCTCTACTCGCGCCTGTCCCACGGCACGCTGTCCATCTCGAACAACACGCCGTTCGGCCAGATGACCGGCGCCTCCGCCAACGGCCGCCGCGCGTGGACCCCGCTGTCCGACGGCATCAGCCCTACCCAGGGCGCCGACCACAAGGGCCCGACCGCCATCATCAAGTCGGTCTCCAAGATGGCCAACGACAGCATGAACATCGGCATGGTGCACAACTTCAAGCTCATGGCCGGCCTGCTCGACACCCCCGAGGGCGAGAACGGCCTGGTCACCCTGCTGCGCACCGCGTGCATGTTCGGGAACGGTGAGATGCAGTTCAACTACCTGGACAACCAGACCCTGATCGACGCCCAGGCCCACCCCGAGGAGCATCGCGACCTCGTTGTCCGCGTCGCCGGCTACAGCGCCTTCTTCGTCGAGCTGTGCAAGGACGTTCAGGATGAGATTATCAGCCGCACGATGCTGACTAAGTTTTAGCGGACCTGAGCGGCCGGACCGAGGCACCCCGCTTTGCCCTTTACTCGTCGGGCATGGCGCGAAGGCCTATGCCCTCCTTGTTTAAGGCAAATCGGGGCACCTCAGCCGGCCGTAGATTCGGGTTGATGGGTGACGAGCGGCAGCCCCCTTCGGGGCGCGCCGCCGGGCGGGTCGATTCGGGTTTTTTCGACGTTCCCCTTCGGGACGTCGTGTGCAACAGATCTGGAATGTGTGAGAGGAGGATGACCGTGGGCGGTATGCAGGAAGCGCCGGCGCGTAGCGTGCGCACGTTCAATGTGCAGAAGTACAACATGTACGACGGGCCGGGCGTGCGCTCCATGGCCTTCTTCAAAGGTTGCCCGCTGCGCTGCAAATGGTGCTCCAATCCCGAGAGCCAGCATCGCGGGTTCGAGATCATGCTCAAGCGCGATGCGTGCGTGAGCTGCGGCGCCTGCGCGGCGGCGTGCCCGGTGGGGGTGCACCGCATGGTCGACGGCGCGCACGTGGTCGACCGCGGCGTGTCGTGCATCGGCTGCGGCGCCTGCGAGAAGGCGTGCCTCTACGGCGCGGTGCAGGTGATGGGCGAGGACCGCTCCATCGACGAGCTCGTGGCCTTCTTCGACGAGGATGCCGACTTCTACCGCATGTCGGGCGGCGGCATCACCCTGTCGGGCGGCGAGGCGCTGTCTCAGCCGCAGGGGGCCAAGAGCCTGCTTGCCGCCAGCCGCGAGCGCGGGTACCACACGGCGGTCGAGACCTGCGGATACCTTCCGACCGAGACGCTTTTGGACATCGCGCCCTACGTCGACTTGTTCCTGTACGACATCAAGCTCATGGACCCAGTGCGCCACAAGTATTGGTGCGGCGTGAACAACGAGCTCATCCTCGAGAACGTGCGCACCCTGCTCGAGCAGGGCTACAACGTGCGCGTGCGCATGCCGCTGCTGCGCGGGGTCAACGACTCCGAGACCGACATCAAGGCCGTCATCGAGTTCTTCAGCCCCTACCGCTACCAGAAGAACTTCGACGGCGTCGACCTTCTGCCCTACCACAAGCTGGGTGTCGGCAAGTACGCGCAACTCGACCTCGCCTACGAGATCGAGGGCGACCCGTCGCTTTCCGATGCCGACCTCGATCGCGTGGCCGGCTGGATCAAGGGCGCGGACTTCACCGTCAACCTCGTGAGGCACTAGGGAGGACACATGGGAGCCAACGACCATCTCACGCGCATCGTCCAGGAGTCGGTGCCGGGCAAGCAGGTGACGATCGCGCACGTGATCGCCTCCCCGGGGCCGGACATCCACGAGCGCATCGGGGTGCCGACGGGCGACTCGATCGGCATCCTCACCCTCACCCCGGCCGAGACCGCCATTATCGCGGCCGACGTGGCCTCGAAGGCGGCGCCGGTGTCCATCGGCTTTCTCGACCGGTTCACCGGCTCGGTGGTGGTGCTGGGCGACGTCCAGAGCGTCGAGGAGTCCATCCGCGAAGTGGTGCGCATGCTCCACGACGACCTGGGCTTCTGCACGGTGGGGGTGACCAAGTCGTGATGGAGCGGCGCGTGATGGTGGTGGGGCTCGACGGCGCGGGCAAATCGACCGTGGCCGACCTCATCGAGGGGGAGCCCTCCGACCATCGCCACCGCGAGGACCTGTACTACCGCAGCCGCGTCCTCGAGGTGCCCGGGCGCTACATCGAGAACCACTGGATGCACAACACGATCCTCATGTTGGCGCAGAACCAGGCGGCAGCGGCGCTGTTCTTGATAGACGGCGACACGCTCGAGAGCTTCTACTCGAGCGGGTACGCCCGGGCGTTCACCATCCCCTGCCTGGGCGTGCTCACCAAGTGCGCGCACCTTACGACCGAGGAGCGCGCGCGGGGGATGGAGCGGCTCGTCGACGCGGGGTGCTCCGAGGCCCTGGCCGTCTCGACCGAGACCGGGCGGGGCGTTCGCGAGCTTCTCGACTGGATCGACGGGCACGCGATGACCCGTATGGATGCGAGCGGACACCGAAAGGAGGAACCATGCGCTATGTGACCGAGGACGACCTGCGCGCCGCCTACGCGGCGGAGCCGTTTGCGCGCTACGCGCTGCCCGCCGACGCGAAGCTCACGCCGAGCGCGCGGCAGTTCCTTGTCGATTTCCGCATCGATGTGATCGGGGACGGTGCTGCGGTCGCTCCGCACGCCGCCGCGAAAGATGCGCCCGGCGGCGCCGATACCGCTGTGCCGGCCGCCGCCGTGCCGGTCTCCCGCGGGGCGCTGCTCGACGACGTGCGCCTGCTCGGCGCTAAGCTCCGCCTGCTGGCGCATCGCGCCCTCGGCGTGGACGCGGCGCTCGCGCGCGCCTGCGACGAGCTGGGGCATGCCTGGCTGCACGGCCTTATGGTCACGGACGCCGAGGCTCCTCGCGCAGACGGCGCCGCCGGGGCGAAAGGGCCCTGCGCCCCCTTGGAGCCCGCGCTTCTCGCCCCCGTGCACCCGCTGTACTTCGAGGCTGCCGTGATCGATGCCGAGCTCGCGCGCGCCATGCGTTTCTGGGATGCCGCCTGCGCGGATCTCGATCAGGAGGGCAGGTATGCGGTTCGCGCCTGGCTGGGCGCCGCCGGGGGCCTGCGCGCGACCATCGCCGCCTGCGCGGCGCGAGCGGAGAAGGAGGCGTACTGTGGTTGATTTTTCCGAGAGCGACCGCAAACTCGAGCAGCTGATCGCCAGCGAGGGGCATGCTCCCCGGCAGGCCGAGGGCGCCGAGCTGTACTGCGGCCTCGACGTGGGCACGGCGTTCATCGTGCTGGCCGTCGTGGATGCGGCCGGCGAGCCGGTCGCCTGCGCCTACCGTTTCGCCGACGTCGTGCGCGACGGCATGGTGGTCGACTACATCGGCGCCTGCGACATCGCTCGCGAGCTCAAGGCCGAGCTCGAGGGGCAGCTGGGCGTCGAGCTCGTCCACTGCGCGGCGGCCATCCCGCCGGGCACCGAGAACCTGGACGGCGGCGTGGTGCGCAACGTGGCCGAGTCCGCCGGCTTCGAGGTTTCGGCCATGCTGGACGAACCGACCGCGGCCAACCTCCTCATCGGCCTTTCGGACGGTGCGGTGGTGGATATCGGCGGCGGCACCACGGGCGTGTCGATCGTCCAGGGCGGTCGGGTGCTCGAGAGCGTGGACGAGTCCACGGGCGGAACGCATCTCACCCTGGTGCTCGCTGGCGCCAAGGGCATGGCGTTCGCCGAGGCCGAGGCCTACAAGCGCGAGCCCTCCCATCATGCCGAGGTGCTGCCCATCGTGCGCCCCACGGTGGACAAGGTCGCCACGATCGTCGCGCGGGCCATCGCGCCCTACGACGTGGACGAGGTGGTCCTCGTGGGCGGCACCGCCGAGCTGACTGGCATCGAGCAGCGCGTCGAGAAGCAGCTGGGTATCGCTACGCGCAAGCCGGCGCATCCCATGTTCGTGACGCCTTTGGGCATCGCGCTCGGATGCCTGGCTGCCGAGCGGGGTGGGCGCTGATGGACATCCGTCTGATCAAGGCCCCGTCCCCCGGCGTGATGCGGATCATCCGCGCCCGCAGCGGCGTGCGCTGGGGAGAGGATTTCTGTCCGGCCGCGGTCGGGCTCGTGCAGGGCAAGCTCATCGAGATGCTCGTGGCGAGCGACATCGCCGAGAAGACCGCCGGCGTCACCGTGAGCGACATCCGCGGCGCCTGCCCCCAGCACATGGTCTGCCTGGCGGTGGCGGGTGACACGGCGGAGGTCATGGAATGCCTGGCGCGGATCGAACGGGGAGGGGGTGAGGCCCGTGGTGGTGTGTAAGCTCGTCGGCTCGCTCTGGGCGACGCGCAAGTACGAGGAGCTCAACGGCATGAAGCTCATGCGCGTCGAGATCATCGAGGGCGCGGATGCCGGGCGGCGCATCGTCTGCGTGGACACCGTGAGCGCCGGCGTCGACGACCGCGTGCTCGTGGCCGAGGGGACGGCCGCCTACCTGTTCATGAAGGAGAAGTTCGACGTCAACGCCCCGGTTGACGCGGCGATCGTAGGAATTATCGACGAAGACGTGAGTCTATAAGAAAGGAGGAGCAGATGAAGCGACTGATCAGCGCGGCCGACGTGCAGGCGGCGGCCAAGCGCGGGGAGCGCCTTGTCGTGGACGACAACACCATCGTGACCGCTCAGGCGGCAGATGAGGCCCGCGAGCTGGGCGTCGAGCTGGTGCGCGGCGACGCCTCCGCGGCTGTTGCGACGCCGGCGCCCGCACCTGCGGCGGCGCCCGCGCCGGTGGAGCCCGCAGCCGCGTCTGCCGCCGAACCTGCCGCCGAGCCCGCGACGGGCAGCGGCACCTGTCCGGTGCTCACCTATGCGCGCGAGCACGAGCCCGTGCTCTCTGCCGAGGAGATGGAGCGGGTCATCGGCGACGCCATCGACAAGGGGGTCTGGACCGAAGGGCAGCTCGCCGAGCTGTTCGGCAGCGCGCTTGGCGGCGCGTCGGCGCGCACATGCGCCCCGCTCACCGTGCCGGTCGGCGTCTCGGGCCGCCACATCCATCTGTCCCAGGCCGATCTGGACGCCCTGTTCGGCGCCGGCCACGAGCTCACGTGCGCCAAGGAGCTCTCGCAGCCCGGCCAGTTCGCCGCCAAGGAGACGGTGACCCTGGCCGGTCCCAAGGGCGTCATCGAGCGCGTGCGCGTGCTCGGGCCCGTTCGTCCCGAGACCCAGGTCGAGATTCTCTCCGGCGACACCTTCAAGCTGGGCGTGAAGGCCCCGGTGCGCCTGTCCGGCGACCTCGCCGGCACCCCGGGCGTGACCGTGATCGGCCCGGCCGGCTCGGTGGCGCTCACCCACGGCGTCATGGTGGCCGCCCGCCACATCCATATGTCCTGCTCCGAAGCGGCCGAGCGCGGCCTGCACGACGGGCAGACCGTATCCATCGTCGTCGCGGGGGAGCGCGGCGGGCGCCTGGACAACGTGATCGTCCGCGCCAACGACGCGAGCGCCCTCGATTTCCATATCGACACCGAGGAGGCCAACGCACTCGGCCTCAAGAACGGATCTGTCGCCGAGATCGTCAAGTAATAGGCACCCGTGCCCCGAGGTAGGGGCGCGCCTGAACCAAGAAGGAGACTGCAATGGCAAACATGACCCAGGCCCTCGGCATGATCGAGACGAAGGGGCTCGTCGGCGCCGTGGAGGCGGCCGACGCCATGGTGAAGGCGGCCAACGTGTCGCTGATCGGCAAGGAGCAGGTCGGCGGCGGCCTCGTCACCGTGTTCGTGCGCGGCGACGTGGGCGCCGTGAAGGCCGCCACCGACGCCGGCGCCGCGGCGGCCCAGCGCGTGGGCGAGCTGCTCTCGGTCCACGTCATCCCGCGCCCCGACGGCTCGGTCGAGACGATCCTGCCCGGTAGCGAGGCGTAAGCGCCATGGCGGAGCAGGAGAAGGGGACGCCCGGAGCGGGTGGCACCTCGCCCGAGTCCGCGCCCAAGCAGGCTGGCCGTCCGACGGCCAAGAAGGCCCCGGCCAAGCGCTCGACCCGAAAGCCCCGCGCGTCTGCGAAGAAGGCTGAGCCCGCTGCGGTGAAGCCGGCTGACGAGGCCGTTGCGGCGGCTCCCGAGTCCAAGCCGGAGCCCAAGGTCGAGGCCCCGGCGCCCCAGCAGACAGAGCCGGTCGAGGCCGCGTCCGAGTCCGTTCAGCAACCGGCTCCCGAGGCCCCTGAGGTCCCGGAAGCCTCGACCACCGATGCGGCGTCCCAAAAGGACGCCGCGCCCGCCGCAGAAATCCCCGCGGCACCCGATACCCAGACCACCGTGCGGGATGAGGTCCCGCAGGCCATCAAGAAGGAGACTGCAATGGCAAACATGACCCAGGCCCTCGGCATGATCGAGACGAAGGGGCTCGTCGGCGCCGTGGAGGCGGCCGACGCCATGGTGAAGGCGGCCAACGTGTCGCTGATCGGCAAGGAGCAGGTCGGCGGCGGCCTCGTCACCGTGTTCGTGCGCGGCGACGTGGGCGCCGTGAAGGCCGCCACCGACGCCGGCGCCGCGGCGGCCCAGCGCGTGGGCGAGCTGCTCTCAGTCCACGTCATCCCGCGCCCCGACGGCTCGGTCGAGACGATCCTGCCCTCCTCGAAGTAGCGGATCGGGCGCCTAGCTCCGCCCGTCGCATACCGGGGCTCGCGGCCTGCCGATGCGAGCCCTCGGATCGATCCCCCTCTCGCGTCTGGACCCGCGCGCTGAGGGCCCAGGAGACAAAAAAGATCGGTGTCTCCCCGAGGAGGCGCCGGATGAACCGTCCGGCGTCTCCCTCTGGCCCCAGCGCGCGTCCAGTCGCATATGCGCCGGCCCGTGCGGCAGCATCCGACAGGACCGGCTGACATCAGTTTCGGACGCAGACAGTCGTGCCCGCGCCCGCGTCAACGAATCACACCTATGGAAGGAGGCACGATGCAGGATTTCGATTTCGACCTTCAGAGCATCCAGGCCGCACGCGAGCTCGCTCGCCGCGGCAAGGTCGCCGCGAACCAGATCGCCGAGTTTACCGAGGAGCAGATCGACCGCATCTTGCGTCACATGGTCGAGGTCGCCGAGGCCAACGGCGAGCAGCTTGCGCGCATGGCCGTCGAGGAGACCGGTTTCGGCGTCGTGGAAGACAAGGTCTTCAAGAACCATATGGCCTCCGGCCTGCTGTATGAGCAGATCCGCGACCAGAAGACCATCGGCATCATCGATGTCGACGAGAAGCTCCAGACCATCACCATCGCCGAACCCGTCGGCCTGCTCATGGGCATCGTCCCCTCGACGAACCCCACCTCGACGGTGCTCTACA
Organism: Collinsella ihumii; assembly: GCF_030385545.1. Classification (NCBI taxonomy): domain Bacteria; kingdom Bacillati; phylum Actinomycetota; class Coriobacteriia; order Coriobacteriales; family Coriobacteriaceae; genus Collinsella; species Collinsella ihumii. The sequence goes on from NZ_JAUEIQ010000004.1 coordinate 116,046, forward strand.
AGTCGCTCATCGCCCTCAAGGCGCGCAACTCCATCGTGTTCTCGCCGCATCCCGCGGCGGCCAAGTGCACGCAGACGGCCATCCAGCTCATGTGCGACGCCGCCGTCGAGGCCGGTGCGCCGGCCAACATCATCCAGGGCATCACCCTGTCCACGATGGCGGCGACCAACGAGCTCATGCATGCTCCCGAGGTGGCCATGATCATCGCCACCGGCGGACCCGGCATGGTGAAGGCCGCCTACAGCTCGGGCAAGCCGGCCCTCGGCGTGGGCGCGGGCAACTCGCCGGCCTACATCGAGGCCACGGCCGACGTGCACGCCGCCGTCCGCCGCATCATGGCGTCCAAGACCTTCGACAACGGCACCATCTGCGCATCCGAGCAGAGCGTGATCTGCGAGACCTGCAACCGCGAAGCCGTCATCGCCGAGTTCACCCGCCAGGGCGGCTACTTTATGTCCGAGGACGAGTGCAACAAGGTCTGCGCGCTGCTGTTCCGCAACGGCCATGCCATGAGCCCCAAGTTCGTGGGCCGCAGCGCCCAGGTCATCGCCGACGCCGCCGGCATCACCGTTCCCGCCGGCACCCGCGTGCTCATCGGCGAGCAGCACGGCGTGGGCGACAAGTGGCCGCTGTCCTACGAGAAACTCACCTGCGTGCTGGGCTTCTACACGGTGTCTAACTGGGAGGAGGCGTGCGACCTGTCGATCGCGCTGCTCCAAAACGGCATCGGCCACACCATGAGCATCCACACCGAGAGCAAGGACATCGTGCGCAAGTTCTCGGTGAAACCCGCCTCGCGCATCCTGATCAACACCGGCGGCACCCAGGGCGGCACGGGCCTTTCCACCGGTCTGGACATCGCGCTGACGCTGGGCTGCGGCACCTGGGGCGGCAGCTCCGTGTCCGAGAACGTGGGGCCGCGCCACCTCATCAACGTCAAGCGCGTGGTGAACGGCATCATCGAGCCCGATGAGCTGGTGGCCCGCGACGAGCTGTTCGCGAAGTACCATCCCGAGCTGGCGCGCACCCGCGGTCACAAGGATGCCGCGTGCTGCGCATCCGCTCCGGCTCAGGCCGCCACGGCGCCGATCTCCTATTCGCCGGGCTGCGGCTGCGGCGCGGCTTGCGCTCCGGTGACCGCTCCGGCTCAGGCCGACAAGCCCTCCGATGCCGTCGACGCCGACGAGCTGAAGAGGATGGTCGAGGAGCTCGTGAAGGCGTTTCGCAGCATCCCCGAGTAACGCATGCACCTCGGCGCGCGCGGGCACATTACCCCTGCGCGCCGCGCGGCAAGCGGGGCGCATCGCCCCGACGACTATATGTTCCAGGGGCGCTAGGCCCCGCAGATGAGGAGGACAATCATGAACGAGGCACTGGGTATGGTCGAGACGTACGGCGCGGTGGGCGCCGTCGAGGCCAGCGACGCTATGGTGAAGGCCGCCGACGTGCGCCTGATCGGCAAGGTCAACGTGGGCGCGGGCATCGTGACCACGTTCGTGCGCGGCGACGTGGCGGCCGTGAAGGCCGCGACCGACGCCGGCGCCGCGGCGGCGCAGCGCGTGGGCGAGCTCCGCTCGGTCCACGTCATCCCGCGTCCGCACACCGACGTCGAGACCATCCTTCCGTAACGCGCCATGGACTCGCGCGCATTCGACATCGAGGGCTTCCTGCGCGACGCAGACCGCTGCTATCGGGAGCTGCGCGGCGACGAGGTGGTGCGCTTCTTCGAAGAGGCGCTCCTGCGCGCCCGCGCCTGCGGATCGGCCGACGCCGTGATCGTGGTCGCCAACGAGTTCGGCAGCGTGGCCCGTACCCGGGGCGAGCTCGGGCGCGCCCGCGAGCTGTATCGCGAGGCGTTTTCCCTGCTCGAGCGGCGCCCCGGCGAGGTCCCCGTCCGCTCGCGCGCGAGTCTTCTGCTCAACTACGGTGACGTGTGCGTGGCGCAGGGGTCGTTCGCCGAGGCGGTCGAGCTGTTCGACGCCGCCGAGGCCCTGCTCGCCGATGAGCCGGAGTGCTGCTACGAGCGCTCCGCCATCTGCAACAACCGTAGCTCCGCGTGGCGCGGGCTCGGCCGCATGGCGGATGCCCGGCGCGACCTGGAACGCGCCGTCGACCTGCTCGGGCGGGTACCGGGTTCTGCGGGCGCTCGCGCGGTGGCCCGCGTGAACCTGGCGCAGCTGCTCATCGACGAGGGGCGGCTCGATGCGGCGGAGCGCGCGCTCGCGCCGGCGCTCGAGGCCTTCCTCACGCTGAGCGGCGGACGCGATATCCACCGCCCGAACGCCTTCGCCGCCGCAGGGCAGCTCCGCATGCTGCAGGGCCGCTATGCCGAGGCGGCGGTGTGCTACCGGGAGGCGGCGCGCTCCCTTGCCGACAAGGTCGGTGCGTCCGAGAACGTCGAGCGCCTGCGGGCGGCGGGGTCCCGCGCCGCGCGTCTTGCCGGATGGGAGGCGGGTGCATCGTGAAGGGGCTCGAGCTTTCGCGCCGCTACTTCGAGGCCTACGGGCCGTCGCTGTTCGCCGGCCTGCCTGCCGACGTGCGCGCCCAGGCGGCCATCGGCCTGGTAGGGCCGGGGTCGGAGTGCCTGGGGTTCGATGACGAGCTGTCGCGCGACCACGACTTCGGGCCGGGCTTTTGCATCTGGCTGCCCGCAGCGGTCTTCGATGTCTGGGGTCCCGAGCTGCAGAGGCGCTACGACGCGCTGCCCCGCACATTTCTGGGCCTCCCCCGCCCGCAGGCCGCGCCGCTTTCCGGCAAGCGCGTGGGCGTGTTCGAGACGGGCTCGTTTTTGCGCGCCTTCACCGGGCTCGATCGCCCGCCGGCGACGTTCCGCGAGTGGCTGGCGATTCCCGAGCAGTTTCTAGCCGTGGTGTCGGGCGGCGAGGTCTTTGTCGACGAGGGCGGCGGCATCTCTGCGGCTCGCCACGTCTACGAGGGCTTTTATCCCGAGCCGGTGGTGCGCCAAAAGGTGGCGGCAAACCTTGCGACCATGGCCCAGGCGGGCCAGTACAACCTGCCGCGCTGCCTGTCGCGAGGCGACGCCGTAGCCGCCGGGGCGGCGCGCGCCGAGTTCGCATGCGCCCTCATGGCGGTCCTGCATCTGCTGAGCCGGGTATATATGCCGTTCTACAAGTGGTCGTTCAGATCGCTTGTCGAGCGCACGGCGGCAGGCCGCGCCTATGCGGCGCGGATCGAGGCGCTCGTGGCGGCGCCCGTGCGCACGGTGCGCGCGGGCGAGGTCGAGTGCCTGTGCGCAGGTGTGCTGGGCGCGGTGCGCACGCTGGGATGGACGGGTTGCGCAAGCGATTTCCTGCTGGATGCGGCGCTCGACATCCATGGCCGCATCGAGGACGAGTATCTGCGCGCCTGCCCCTTGGGTGCCGGCGCGTACGCGTGAGGCATCTTCGATTCGAGGAGAGGACATGGGCTGCTGCAAGCTGGGCGCGCCGTCCGGGCGCCGTTTGGAGGTGTATCCGCTGTTCGCTCGCCCCGGCGTGCGCGCGCTGCTCGGGCGCGCGGGCGCGGGTGAAGCCGATACGGCCGTCCTGCGCGAGATCGTGGCGCTCGAGTGGGAGCAGTTCGACCGCGTTGAGGGCATGTTCGGCCGAGCGTCCTGCCAAGACGACCTGCAGTCGTTTTTCGTGTATCGGCTGGCGCAGCACCTCGCCTTCCCGCGCGCGGCGCTACCGTATATCCTCGACGATCTGCGCAGTGCCGAGGCGGGTGGCCGCAATCTCGTCGAGGAGAAGTACGCCCGCATGATGGAGGCGACCGATCCCGAGCGCTACGCCGCCACCTGGGCGGCGCGCCTGGAGGCGCCCTCGCCGGTGCGCGCCGCCGTGCTGAGCGAGATCGCGGACCTTGTGCGCGCCCGCCTGGAGGAGACGTCTCGCGATCTGTCCGTGACGTCGGGGCACGCGCGCGGAGCCGTCAGCGAGCCGGGGCGCGTCTCCGCGCTCGACTACTATCTGGCCGAGGCCGCCGGCTACCGCCTGCGCACGCTCTTCGCGCTGCGCGACGGGCTGCTCCGCCAGGAGCGCGGCCGCATGAACGCTATCGAGGGCACCTACCGCTACACGATGGGCCTTCTTACGGCATTGGAGGCGACGGCATGACCAGAAGACGGACCGGCCGCGATGACGCTGGCGAGGAGCTGTACCTGATCGGCGAGGTGAGCCGTATCGGCGGGGTGTCCCAGCGCAGCCTGCGCCATTATGACGATCTCAAGATCATCGAGCCCGACGTGATCGGTGACAACGGCTACCGCTACTACACGCGCAACACCATGCTCAAGATCCCCGTGGTCAACTACCTCAAGAACATGGGGTTCACCCTCGAGGATATCTCGCACATCTTCAACTCCGATTTCGGCGAGATCGAGCAGACCTTTGCCAAGCGCCGCGATGCGTGGGAGCGCGAGATGCAGCTCATCCGCGAGCGCATGCGCATCATCGACGACTGGGTCGCGCTCATCCACGAGGCCAACTACGTGCTGGGCGCCCGCCCCACCGAGGTGCGCACGGTGTTTTTGCCCGCCGACACCTTTTTGGCCATGCCGTATCGGTTCAACGGGGATTTCGCCGAGGCCACCATCAACCTCGAGTTCTCCAAGTTCGTGGCCGACAACGACAACCCCATCACCGGGCCGGTGATCTTGCGGCACGAGTCGTTCGACGCGTGGCGACAGCGGTGCTCGCAGGGCGAGCCCTGCGATGCGATGGTGCTGCAGCACGCGGTCCGCACGGTCGACCCCAAGGCCCGCTTCGTACGCCCCGACGGCATGTACCTGGCCACCTACCATGTGGGGCCCTTCGAGGAGCTGGGGGAGGCCTACGACCGGATGGCGACGTTCGCGGACGAGCACGGCTACCGGTTGGCGGGCTGTTCGTACGAGCGCTTCGTCACCGACTACTGGACCACCTACGATCCCGACCGTTTCGTCGCCGAGGTCCTCGCCCCCATCAAGTAGGGGAGCGCCGGCAGGGCTCGACCCGCTCGACGGCTCCGCGCCCGCCTGCGCCCGCCTGCCCCGTGTTCCGGCCTCGCCTCGATATCTGTTTAGGAGCATCCATGAATGCATACAAGATGAAGACCGAGCTGTTTTTCGGTTTCCGTGCCGTTGAGCACCTGTCCGAGATGCCGTATCGCAACCTGCTCATCATCACCGACGGCTTTTTGGAATCGTCGGGCGCGCTTGCCAAGCTGGTGCAGCACCTGCCTGCCGGCGCCCGCTACGAGACGTATTCCAACGTGCGCCCCGATCCCAGCCAGGAGCTGGTCGACGAGGGCGCGGCCGTGCTCACCCGCGTGCGCCCCGACCTGCTCGTGGCGTTCGGCGGCGGCTCGTGCATCGACGCGGCAAAGGCGATGCTGCTGTCCGCGTGCGAGGGCGGCATGGAGCGCCCCTATTTCCTGGCCGTCCCCACGACGGCCGGAACCGGTTCGGAGGTGACCAACTTCGCGGTCGTCACGCGCGGCAGCGACAAGGTCGTGCTCATCGACGATTTCCTGGCGCCCGACGGCGCGCTGCTCGAAGCCGACTTCACGCGCACCGTGCCCCCCGCGGTCACGGCGGACACGGGCATGGACGTGCTCACCCATGCGCTCGAGGCCTACGTGTCGAGCACGGCGACGTCGTTTACCGACGCCATGGCGGTCAAGGCCCTGCGGATCGTGTGCACCGATCTGCCCGCCGCCTTCCGCGACGGCATGGCCATGCGCAGCCGCACGCGCATGATCGAGGCGTCGTGCATAGCGGGCATCGCGTTCACCAATGCGGGCCTGGGTATCAACCATTCGCTCGCCCATGCGCTGGGCGGCCGTTTCCACGTGGCGCACGGCCGCCTGAACGCCGTGCTGCTGCCGTATGTGATCCGCTTCCACCTGGGCCGCTCCGACTGCCGCGAGGCCTACGAGCGTCTGGCCGTCGAGCTGGGCATGGCCGACGCGGATGAGCTGCTGACGCGTATCTGCGCTCTTCGCGCCGATCTCGGCATCGAGAACAGCCTGTCCGAGCTCGGGTGCATCGACGCCGCGAGGTTCGAGGCCGAGCTGTCTGCCATCGCCGAGGCAGCGCAGCACGATCGCTGCACGCCCACCAACCCCTGCGCCGTGAGCAAGCAGGATCTGGTGAATATCCTGCGCGACGCGTTCGCCGGACGATAAGAAATTGCCTCTCCTTCTTGGGCCGCCCCGATGCACATGGAGCGCATCGGGGCGGCGGTGCATCACTCCTGGTATCACCCGGCCGGAATGCACGGAATCAGCGCCGATTCCGTGCATTCCGGCCGGGTGATACCTTCATAGGTGCAGCTCGTCGTGTCAGGGGCCGAGTTGTGTAGATTTTGCTTTTCTCTTATTTTTTTTTAGGCAAGCAAAATGCTTGCGGTTGCTTTTCATTCGAAAGAGAAACGTCGGGCGGCGACGAGTCACGCGCAAAAATGCCGAGACGCATCCTGTGCTAGAGCGCAGATCCTGCACAGGATGCATGCGGGCGCATGCGAAGCGGTTTTTCTTTCCTTTCCCATGCCCGAGCGCACCGTTTATCCCGCGCGGCGCACCGCGTGCTCCCATTTCGTACAATACAGGCAACGGATGCGCCGGTCAGAGGGATGCGGCGCCGCGTGGCCGCCCCGAGAGGAGCGCGGCAGGAGGGAGCGAAACCGATGCTCGTTACCACCAAGGACATGCTGCTCGATGCTCAGAAGAACCACTATGCGGTCGGTGCCTTCAACATCGAGAACCTCGAGTTCGTCATGGCCGTGCTGGCTGCCGCCGAGGAGACCAAGTCCCCGGTGATCATGCAGACCACGCCCGGTACGGTGAAGTTCGCCGGTCTCGATTACTTCTACGGCATGGTGAAGGCCGCTGCCGAGCGCGCGAGCGTGCCGGTCGCCCTGCACCTCGACCACGGCGACGGCTACGATCGCTGCATGCAGGCGCTCCGCACCGGCTACACCTCCGTCATGATCGACGGCTCGCATGAGAGCTTCGAGGACAACATCGCGCTCACCGCGAGCGTGGCGCGCGCCGGTGCCGCCATGGGCGTGCCGGTGGAGGCCGAGCTCGGCAAGGTCGGCGGCAAGGAGGACGACGGTCCGGCGGTCGAGGGCGAGAACCCCTACACCGATCCGGACGAGGCGCGCGAGTTCGTCGAGCGCACCGGCTGCACCAGCCTCGCCATCGGCGTGGGCACCGCTCACGGCGTGTATACCGAGACCCCGCATATCGAGCAGGACGTCGTGCGCGCCATCCGCGCCGCCGTGGACGTGCCGCTGGTGCTGCACGGCACCTCCGGTGTGCCCGATGAGCAGGTTGCCGAGGCCGTGAAGAACGGCATCTGCAAGGTCAACTACGCCACCGAGCTGCGCCAGGCGTACACCCGCGGCTATCAGGGCTTCATGGCCGAGAACCCGGACGCCTTCGACCCCAAGAAGCCGGGCCGTGCCGGCATGGCCGAGATCACCAAGATCGTGAAGATCCGCATGGAGAACCTCGGTTCCATCGGTCGCGCATAACGGCAACGAATCGATACGCTGCGAAGCCCGCCGGAGATTCCCGGCGGGCTTTTTTTGTGGGCGCGATGCGTCGCGGACGGCTCCTGTGGGCTCCCACTGCCAGACAACGCATCCCCGTCATATGAACATTGCCTTGTGCTACCTGCGCGGATGATCGCGCAACGCTCACCAGACAATCCGACCGTTTGAAGACCGGCCGCGCGAACCTCTTGCGCGTGCCGTTACGCTTATAGCATCGCAGGGGATTTTGTCGGCATGCGCGGGAGCGTATTCAAGAAAGGTGGAGCGGAGCATGAATAAGCGTACAAAGATCGTTTGCACCATGGGACCGGCTTGTGATGACGACGATATCCTCCGCGAGATGATCAAGGCGGGCATGAACGTCGCCCGTTTCAATTTCTCGCACGGCAGCCACGAGGAGCAGCGTGCGCGCATGGAGCGCGTCAAGCGCATCTCCGGCGAGCTCGGCATCCCGGTGGGCATCCTGCTCGACACCAAGGGTCCCGAGATCCGCACGGGCTTTCTGGAGGGCCATGCCAAGGTGGCGCTCGAGCCCGGCTCGACCGTCACGGTGACTGCGGCCGAGACCTCTGAGGACCTGCAGGGCAACGCCGAGCATTTCTATCTGGATCACCTCGAGCTTCCGCGCGAGGTCCACGTGGGAAGCACGATCCTGATCGACGACGGCCTGATCGGTCTCACGGTCAAGGGCATCTCGGGCCAGGACATGACCTGCTATGTCGAGAACGGCGGCGAGCTGGGCGAGAAGAAGGGCGTGAACGTCCCGAACGCCAAGCTGTCGCTGCCCACCATCACCGAGCAGGACCGCAAGGACATCCTGTTCGGCCTGGAAGAGGGCATCGATTTCATCGCGGCGTCCTTCATCCGCGATGCGGCCGGCGTGCGCGAGATCCGCAAGCTGTGCGATGAGAACGGCGGCAAGAACGTAGACATCTTACCGAAGATCGAATGCGCCATGGCCGTCTACCACTTCGATGACATCCTGAAGGAGGCCGACGGCATCATGGTCGCCCGCGGCGACCTGGGCGTCGAGGTGGCGCCCGAGGTGTGCCCCACCATCCAGAAGGAGATCATCCAGAAGTGCAACAAGGCCTATAAGCCCGTCATCACCGCGACCCAGATGCTCGACTCGATGATCCGCAACCCGCGCCCGACGCGCGCCGAGGTGACCGACGTGGCCAACGCCATCAACGACGGCACCGATGCGACCATGCTTTCCGGCGAGACGGCCGCGGGCAAGTACCCGCTCGAGGCCTTGAAGATGATGGCCAACATCGCGCTGATCGCCGAGGCCACGATGCCCGAGCACAACCGCCTGGACATCCACACGGACGAGACGGGTATCCGCGCGATCAACAGCGCGATCGGTCTGGCCGCGGTGAGCACGGCGTTCAACGTGAAGGCGCGCGCCATCATCATCCCGACCGAATCCGGCCGTTCGGCGCGTCTGGTGTCCAACTTCCGACCGATGCTGCCGATCCTTGCCGTGACGCCGCATGACGCCGCCACGCGCAAGATGACCATCTACTGGGGCGTCGACCCGGTGACCGAGGGCGAGATCGGGGATAAGCGCTATATCGTCAAGACGGCGATCAACTGCGCCAAGCAGCGCGGATACGTTCGCGTGGGCGACGTGGCCGTGCTTACGGTGGGCGACCCGGACACCTCCATCACCTTCTCCGACGGCGTGACGTCGACGAACGTCGTGCACGTGGCGCAGGTGCGTTAACGGTCGTTCAGAAGATGTGCAGGCGGGGGCGTCGTACGCGGCGCCCCCGCCTTTTAACGTGCAAATCGGGGACGTACCTTGCGCGTGCATTTTTGCAAATCGGGGACACCCCTTCTGCCCGGGCCGACCCGGCGGCATGGGTTGAAACGAACCCGTCCCCAACCGACCCATCGGCAGGGGCCAGCGCTACACGAGCGTCTGGGCGTATGCGACCGCTTCGTCGACGTGCCCTTCGGTCGTGGCCCAGCTCGTGACGAAGCGCACGACGACGCGGCCGGCGCCCGTGGGGTCTTCGGCGATCATGGTCTCGCAGCCCAGGGTGTCGACGAGGGCTTCGGCCTGCGCGGGCGTCGCCCAGAAGAACTGCTGGTTGCCGTTCGTGCTGATATAGGGCTCGAAGCCGGCGCGGGCAAGCCCCTCGGCCAGACGTACCGCGCAGGCGTTCGCTCGGCGCGCGTATGCCCAGTAGGGGACGTCGCCCGCCTCGTTCACCTTCGCGGGATCGAAGGCCGCCTCGTACATGACGCCCATGAGACGGCCCTTGGCGGTCATCGCGCCGGCGCGTTTCGTGAGGTAGGGGATCCTGTCGATGGCGCGCATGCCGCGGGCGGAGCGCGGGCTCACCACGAGCGCCTCGCCGAAGAGCATGCCGTTTTTGGTGCCGCCCAGCGTGAACGCGTCGGCGCGCGCGGCGATGTGCTCGATGTCGAGGTCGCCGCCCGCGGCGGTCATCGCGCTCGCCATGCGGGCGCCGTCGACGTAGACGGCCAGCTCGTGCGAGGCGGCCCGGTCGCACAGCGCGTCGAACTCGGCGCGCGTGTAGACGTGCCCGTACTCGGTGGTGTTCGAGAAGTAGATCATGGCGGGGCGCGTGGTGTGGCAGCCGGTCGCCGTCATGTGCTGGTAGGTGAGCTCCGCCGCGTCAGGCGTGAGGATGCCGAAGGGGTCGTCCGTTGCCAGCAGGCGCCGGCCGCACGCCTCGATGGCGCCCGTCTCGTGGATGGTGGGGTGCGCGTCGGCGGCGCAGATGGGGCCCTCGAAATCCTCGGTGAGCGCGCTGATGGCGAGCATGTTGGCAACGGTGCCGCCCGGCACGAAGCGCACGTAGGCATCCGGCTGCTTGATCGCCGCGCGGATCAGGTCGGCGGCGTGCGCGCAGTGGGCGTCGTCGCCGTATCCGGGCGTCTGCTCGTCGTTCGTGCGGATGAGCGCTTCGAGGATCTCGGGCGCCGCCCCTTCGGAGTAATCGTTGGTGAATCGGTGCATCTGCTGCGTCCTTTGCGTCGTATGTCTGGTAAGAATCTGGTGACTGGGTTCGTTGTCGTATTGTCTCATCATATAATGAGTGACCGAATTGAATCGCCGCCGCACGGGCAGGCACGACATAAGGGGAACATATGCAGGCACAGAGGGCTGAGGGCACCAAGGATTTGATCGGGCGCGACATGCGCGCCTGGCGTCATATGCAGGAGGTGGCGGCCGAGGTGTTCGAGCCCTACGGGTTCGACATGATCGAGACGCCCGCTATCGAGCAGCTCGACGTGTTCGTCCACGGCATCGGCCAGTCGACCGACGTGGTGCGCAAGGAGATGTTCCGCGTGTTCTCGGGGGCCAACTTCGCGCGCGTGCTCGAAGAGGGGACCGACGCCAAGCTCAAGGCCAAGCAGCGCCTGGCCCTGCGTCCCGAGGGCACGGCCGGCGTCGTGCGCGCCGTGGTGGAGAACAACCTGGTTCCGCAGGGCGCCACGCCGTTCAAGGCCTACTACGCCGAGGCGATGTTTCGCGGCGAGCGCCCGCAGAAGGGGCGCCTGCGCCAGTTCCATCAGGTCGGCATCGAGTGGCTGGGCGCTCCCGACCCCGCTGCCGACGCCGAGTGCATCATCATGCTCATGGAGTTCTACAAGCGGTTGGGTTTTGACCTGAGCAAGCTTCGCCTGCTGATCAACTCGATGGGCGATCCCGCGTGCCGTCCGGCCTACCGCGACGCGGTGCGCGATTTCATCCTTGACCACGCCGACGAGATGTGCGACGAGTGCCGCGAGCGCGCCGAGCTCAACCCGCTGCGCGCCTTCGACTGCAAAAACGACCACTGCCGCGAGGTCATGAAGGCGGCGCCGCTCATGCGCGACAACCTGTGCGACGACTGCCGCAGCCATTACGAGCAGGTCAAGCGGTATCTCGATGCCGCGGGTATCGAGTATGTCGAGGACCCCACGCTCGTGCGCGGTCTGGACTACTATACCCGCACCGTGTTCGAGGTCGAGGCGCCCGGTGCCGGGGTCGGTTCCATCGGCGGCGGCGGTCGCTATGACGGCCTGGTCGAGCTGGAGGGCGGCAAGCCCACGCCGGGTGTCGGCTTTGCCGTGGGATTCGAGCGCGCCATGCTCGCGCTCGAGGCGTTCGGCGCCGATATGGCGACCGAGATCGAGCCGTGCGTCTATGTGGCGAACGCTGGTGCCGAACTGCGCGGTGAGGTCTTTGCGTTGACGCACGAGCTGCGTGCTGCTGGCATTCGCACCGAGGCGGACTACCAGGGGCGTTCGCTCAAAAGCCAGTTCAAGCAGGCCGACAAGCTCGATGCCCGCCTGATCCTGGTCATCGGCGGCGACGAGCTCGCCGCCGGCAAGGTGAAGGTCCGCAACATGGTGACCCACGACGAGGAGCTGGTGGACCGCGGCGCCGTCGTCGAGGCTGTCGTGCGCCTGCTCGCGTAGGACCGCGCGAGGGATTCGGTTTCTCATGCCCGCCTGCCTGCCGCGACGCGGCAGGCAGGCGGGCATGCTGCGTTTTGCGGGCCCTGTCATTGGGGGGGCGGGCGGCCAATGCCGCCCGGAAGATGGTCAATGAGTGCATTCCCATTGCAATTTCTCATAGAAGGATTGAGTTGTGGTCAATCACCTCACTCCCATTGCAAATCGAAGTGGCGGAAAAGCGCCAACAGCGGCTCATGACTCTGTATGAGGTTGGGTATAGGAGCTTTTTCGGACTTGCGAGGCCCCAAAGGGCGCTCCGAATCTCAGTGCATATCATAATATGATAAACCGAATCTGGTTCGGTATTACTGTTTGCAATGGGAACGCACTCATTGACCATGCTGCTGATTCTGCACGAGTATTTGCAATGGGAGTGCGTTCATTGACCACCTCCGAGGCGCAGGGGAGATGCCGGTCAATCCATTTCGTGCCCGGCCTACGGGCCCACGTTGCGTTGGCGCAGCCTCTGCCTTCACGCTCGCTATGCGCCGCGGTGTGCGCGGGGCAGCTGATTGGTTGATTTAGTTTGCTAAAGCGTGAACTCTGTGAAGCCTGTTGTGCGCGCGGGGGACTCACGTATACTTTGCGATTGTTCTTAACGTGTTCTTTCTTCAAGCGGCAGCAACTACTCGGTGGGTGGTTGCCGCTTGCATCAGAAGGAGGGTGTGCGAATGGCGAAAGAAATGGAGCAACCGGAAGAGCGCGCGCAGCTGCTATCGGAGCTGAAGGAGACGGTCGGTGCGCTGACGTGCGGGCCGCTGTCGGAGATAGAGATCCCCGAAAGCCTGCGTGACAACCTGGCGCTGTTCCAGCGGCTCGAGCGCCGCGTGCTCATGGAGTACGATCCCCAGATCTGCGAGCTGTTCGACGTGCTGCTGCGCCATGCGATCCATGCGAACGAGGGCAACCCCGGCGCCGCGGCCGCGTCGGAGGAGACCGACGAGCAGGGTGTGCCGCTGGCGACCAACGACAGCAACAGCGCGTTCCGCGCTGCCGTCGAGCTCGTCGACGAGCTGCCGCTGCAGACGCTCGAGACGCTGGTGCGCGCCTTCACCTCGTTTTTCCACCTCGCGAACCTGTGCGAGGAGAACTACCGCGTCGAGACGCTGCACGATCGCGAGCGCCTGGTGTCCATCGAGGCGGACGTCGATCCGTCCAACGAGCTCACGATCGCGTTCAAGCAGCTGATCGACGAGGTCGGCGTGGACGATGCGACGGATCTGCTGAACAAGCTTGAGTTCCACCCGGTGTTCACGGCGCATCCCACGGAGGCACGCCGCCGTGCCGTCGAGGGCAAGATCAGGCGTATCGGCAAGCTTCTTTCCGAGCGTCCCCATCTGGGCGGTTTGGACCTTGCGGAAAACGAGCGCCACATGCTGCAGGAGATCGATGCGCTCGTGCGCACCTCGCCGGTCGCCATCAAGAAGCCGACGCCGGTCGAGGAGGCGGACACCGTCATCGACATCTTCGACCATACGTTGTTCGACATCGTTCCGCGCATCTACCGGCGCTTCGACGACTGGGTGCTCGGCGAAGGCGCCGGCATCGTGCCGCCCGTCTGCCCCGCGTTTTTCCATCCGGGCAGCTGGATCGGGTCGGACCGCGACGGCAACCCCAACGTCACCGCGAAGGTGAGCCGTGAGGTCGCGGCGAAGTTCTACAAGCACATGGTGGCGACGCTCGCCGACAAGTGCCGCCGCGTGGGCCGCAACCTCACCCTCGAGGCGGGATACGCGGCGCCGTCCGACGAACTGCTCAACCTGTGGAACCATCAGGTCGAGATGAGCGAGATCATCACGAGCCGGGCGCGCGACATCTCCGCATCCGAGCCGCATCGCGCCGTCATGCTGGTCATGGCCGACCGCCTGGACGGAACGGTGGCGCGCGATGCCGACGTGATGTACGCCTCGGCGGAGGACTTCCTGGCCGACCTGCGCGTGGTCCAGCGCTCGCTTGCCGCGGCAGGTGCCGAGCGCGCCGCCTACGGTCCGGTCCAGACGCTCATCTGGCAGACCGAGTCGTTCGGGTTCCATATGGTAGAGATGGAGTTCCGCCAGCATTCGCTCGTGCACACGCGAGCGCTCGAGGACATCCGCGAGCACGGCATCCACGGAGACCTGCAGCCCATGACGCGCGAGGTGCTCGACACGTTCCGCGCGATCGGCTCCATCCAGAAGCGCTACGCGGTCAAGATGGCGCACCGCTACATCATCTCGTTCACCAAGTCCGCGCAGCACGTGGCCGACGTCTACGAGCTGGCGAACCTGGCGTTCGCGCACGCTTCGGACGTGCCGCAGCTCGACGTCATCCCGCTGTTCGAGCAGCTGGAGGATCTGGAGCACTGCGTCGACGTGCTGAACGACATGCTCGAGCTGCCGGCGGTCCAGGCCCGTCTCGCGCAGACGGGCCGCAAGATGGAGGTCATGCTCGGCTACTCGGACTCCGCGAAGGATGCCGGCCCCACGACCGCCACGCTCGCGCTGCATTACGCCCAGAAGCGCATCGCCGTCTGGGCCGACGAGCACGATATCGACTTGGTGCTCATGCACGGTCGCGGCGGAGCGGTCGGCCGCGGCGGCGGTCCGGCCAACCGCGCGGTGCTGGCGCAGCCCGCCGGCTCGGTGAGGTGCTTCTTCAAGGTCACCGAGCAGGGCGAGGTCATCTTCGCGCGCTACGGCAACCCGGTGCTGGCGCAGCGCCACGTCGAGGGGGTCGCGGCGGCGACGCTGCTCAACTCCGCCCCGTCGGTGGAGCGCGCGAACACCGAGATGACCGAGAAGTACCTCGCCATGGCAGACGAGCTCGACCGCGTCTCGCACGAACGGTATCTCGACCTGCTGCATATGCCCGACTTCACGCCGTGGTTCTCGACGGTGACTCCGCTGACCGAAGTCGGCCTGCTGCCCATCGGCTCGCGCCCCGCCAAGCGCGGCCTGGGCGCCAAGTCGCTGGACGACCTGCGCACGATCCCGTGGGTGTTCAGCTGGAGCCAGGCGCGCATCAACCTGGCGGCGTGGTACGGCCTGGGCAGCGCCTGCGAGGCGTTCGGCGACCTCGAGACGCTCAGGCGTGCATATCGGGAGTGGCCGCTGTTCTCGACGTTCATCGACAACGTGGAGATGTCCATCGCCAAGACGGACGGCCGTCTCGCCAAGATGTACCTGGCGCTGGGCGATCGCGCCGATCTGGCCCATACGGTGTACGACGAGATGCAGCTCACGCGTCGCTGGGTGCTGGCGATCGTGGGCGACGAGTGGCCGCTCGAGCATCGTCGCGTGCTGGGGCGCGCGGTCCGCGTGCGCGACCCGTATGTCGACGTGCTGTCGCTCGCGCAGGTGCGCGCCCTGCGCATCGTGCGCGACGAGGGCCGCGACCTTTCCGAGGAGGCCAAGGCGAAGTACCTGAGCCTCATCCTCGCGACCGTGACCGGCGTCTCCGCGGGCCTTCAGAACACGGGGTAGATGCGATTTCGCGGGCTCATGAGCTGAATCCGTAACAACAGGGGGTCGGGGCCCATCAGAGCCCCGACCCCCTGCGTCGTTTGCATCGGCCTTACGGACAACGTGCCGGATAGGCCCGCTTACTTAAGGCTGACCTCGCCCAAGAAGGCGCGGGTGCGCTCGCTCTTGGGATGGTTGAAGACCTCGTCGGGCGAGCCCTGCTCCACGATCACGCCGCCGTCCATGAAGATGACGCGGTCGGCGACATCGCGGGCGAAACCCATCTCGTGGGTGACGACGACCATGGTCATGCCGCCCTGGGCGAGCTCGCGCATGACGTCGAGGACGCCGCGCACGAGCTCGGGGTCGAGCGCGCTCGTGGCCTCGTCGAACAGCATCACGTGCGGCTCCATGGCAAGCGCGCGGGCGATGGCCACGCGCTGCTGCTGGCCGCCGGACAGCTCGCTGGGGAAGTGGTCGGCGCGATCGGCCAGCCCGACGCGGGTGAGCTGCTCCATGGCGATGCGCTCGGCGTCGGAGGCAGAGCGCTTGAGCACCTTCTGCTGCGCGAGCATGACGTTGTGCAGGGCGTCGAGGTGCGGGAACAGGTTGAACTGCTGGAACACCATGCCCATGTGCTCGCGGACCTTGTTGACGTCGACCTTGGGGTCAGTGATGTCCTTGCCCTCGAAGATGATCGAGCCGCCCGTGGGCTCCTCGAGAAGGTTCAGGCAGCGCAGCATCGTGGACTTGCCGGAGCCTGACGGGCCCAGGATGACGACGACCTCGCCGCGATGGATGTCGAGCGAGATGTCACGCAGGACCTCGAGGTCGCCGAAGCTCTTGCGCAGGTTCTGGATGCGGATGATCGCCTCGTCCGCTGCGGGCGCGGTGGGCGTGGATGCGGTATCGGCCATGATCGGTTAAGCCTCCTTCGTCGTTGCGGACGCCGCGGGGACGCCTTTGCGCTTGCGCTTGCGCCCGGCGCGGGTGCGCTCCTCAAGATGGCGCGTGACCTTGGACAGCGGCAGGGTGATGACTAGGTAGAACAGGGCCGCCACGATATAGGGCGTGATGGAGCCGGTGGACGCCACGATGGTGCGCGCGTACATGACGAGCTCCATGATGCCGACGGCGGCGAGCAGCGAGGTGTCCTTGTACAGTGTGATGAACTCGCTCGTGAGGTTGGGGATCACCAGGCGGAACATCTGCGGGAGGATGACGTAGAGTGTGGTCTGCAGGCGGTTCATGCCCAGCGAGCGCGCCGCCTCGGTCTGCCCCTTGCTGATGGAGAGGATGCCGGCGCGGAAGATCTCGCACATGTACGCGCCGGAATTGAGCATCATGACGACGACGCCGAGCGGGAAGTTGGGGATGTTGATGCCCGCCAGCGGCAGGCCGAAGAACGCGATGTAGATCTGCAGGAACAGCGGCGTGCCGCGCACGATGTTGACGTAGGTGGTGGCGATGCCGCGCCACAGGCGGAACTTGGAAAGGCGCATGAGCGCGAGCACGAGGCCCAGCGGGATCGCGAGCGGGAAGGCGACGGCGACGATGGCGATGGACATGAAGAAGCCCGTCAGCACGACCGGGAAGCTCGTCACGAAGATCGTCGGGTCCGCGAACAGGCGCAGGAAGCGGTTGGAGTTCCACGCCTTCACCCAGTCCTGCTCCTCGAGCCACTGGGACAGCGCCTCGGTGGCGGAGATGCCCTGCACGGAGATGACGGGGATGCCCTCGATGGAGGCGTTGTCGACCGCGCCGTCGGCGGTTGAGTAGCTCGCCTCGACCTGCATATCGCCGCCCTCGGTGGGGAAGTAGACATCGTAGACGATGATGTTCAGGTGGCCCGCCTGGGACAGCGGCGTGTTGAAGTCGAGGACGAGGTCCTGCCCGTCGACGGTCTCGGTGTAGTCGACTTCGTTGCGCGTCATGAGGTCGTCGCCGGTGAGCAGCGTCAGCGCCAGGTCGTCGGTGTTGAACGACGTGCCGTCGGGAATGTGCAGGACGAGCTGGGAGATGTTCTCCCCCTCGTCGACGGTGGCCTCGAAGGTGATGCGCGACTGGGTGTTGCCCATGATGGCGGTGGGGTCGTCTTCGGAGTTGGGTCGCCCGGTGCACTTGACGATCTCCATGGCGTGCGCGGGCGTGGAGGCAAACAGAAGGCACGCGCACAGCGCCACGATGATGGCGCTCAGGGCAGGTGCAAGATGACGACGTGTGGAACTACTACTCACGGGAGCCTCGTTTCTAGCTTCTACATATGGGAAATGCGGCCCCCTTCCGCATCGGAGAGGGGCCGCGAGCAAACGGTTTCGTAAGCTGTTGCCGTGCGATGGGGGATTAGCCCATGTTGTTGGCGATGATCTCGTCGAGCGTGCCGTCCTCGGTCAGCGCGGCGATGGCCTCGTTCATGGCGTCGACCAGGTCGGGGTTGTCCTGGGAGACGGCGATGGCGTACTCCTCGCCGGTGGCGGAGGTCAGCACGGTGTGCTCGTCGGAGTACGCGCCGGCGAGCATCTGGTCGACGACGGCCTTGTTGCCGCAGACCGCGTCGGCCTGGCCGGCCTGGACGGCGGCGAAGGCATCGGTGAAGTTGGGGAACGGCAGCTGCTCGGCGTTGGGGAAGTTCTCGGCGGCGAAGTCGGCGCCGGTCGAACCGCTCTGGACCGCGATGGTGACGGCCTCGTTGTTGAGCGCCTCGGCGGCGTTGTCCTCGGTGATCTCGGTGTTGTCGCTCATGACCGCGACGGCCTGGTTGTCGATGTAGTACGGGTCGGTGAACAGGACCTGCTCCTCGCGCTCGGGCGTGATGGAGATGCCGGAGAGGCCCGCGTCGGCCTGGCCGCCGGCGACGATCGCCGGGATGATGCCGTCGAAGTCGATGTTGGTGTAGACGCACTCGAGGCCCAGGTAGTCGGCGATGGCGCGGCCGAGGTCCATATCGAGGCCGACGTACTCGCCGTCCTCGAGGTTCTCGAACGGCGGATAGTCGGGCGAGGTGGCAAACGTCAGCTTGCCGGACTCGAACAGGGTGAGCTCGCCGTCGGAGGAGGCGTCGGCGGACCCGGTGTCAGCGGCGGGCGTGCTGCCGGTGGCGGTGGATGCGGTGTCGTTGCTGCAGCCGGCGACACCAAAAGCGGCCATGGCGGAAGCGGCCGCCAGGGGGACAA
This sequence comes from Collinsella ihumii, assembly GCF_030385545.1. Classification (NCBI taxonomy): domain Bacteria; kingdom Bacillati; phylum Actinomycetota; class Coriobacteriia; order Coriobacteriales; family Coriobacteriaceae; genus Collinsella; species Collinsella ihumii. The sequence goes on from NZ_JAUEIQ010000004.1 coordinate 134,679, forward strand.
ACTGCCTACGGGTGATGTTCATGAGAGTTCTCCTTCCAAAACCCCGTTGAATTCATGAGTGGACCCTATGCTAATTCTTATAACTATGCATGGGCAAGAAAAAATATGCATGCAACAGTATGGAAACACCTATCAATATTCATTTTTACTGGGTCATTTTGCGACAATGTGCACGAGTTATGCATAAGGGTGCCGAATAATGCACAGTCCGTGCAAATCAATGTCTTGACATGCATGGGTCATGTGGGGACGGGTTCGCCTCAACCCATCCTGCCCAGGGATGGCCGGGGCCGCCGCGGGCAGGCGGCCGCATCCCGTTTGCTTCCACTTTGTAAAGTATGCGCGGAGAGGGAAGTTTTTCGCTATGCTAGTGCAACTGCCCAGCCTGCGCCGTCTACGCAGGTTCGGCAATCTGTAGGCAAGCCGCCCGTACCGGCACGGGGCGGCACAGATCTCATAAGGAGGACCCCTGTGGCTACCGACCACATCGCAAACCCCGTCGACATCCATTCCATGCACACCCGCACCTGCGGCGAGCTGCGCGCCGAGAACATCGGCGAAGAGGTCAAGCTCACCGGCTGGGTGAGCCGTCGCCGCGATCACGGCGGCCTCATCTTCTGCGACCTGCGCGACCGCGAGGGCATCACGCAGTGCACGTTCGATCCCGAGCACGCCGCGGGCGAGGCGTTCCACACCGCCGAGACCATGCGTCCCGAGTGGCCCATCCTCGTGCACGGCACCGTCATCGCGCGCGACGAGGACACGGTGAACCCCAAGCTCCCCACCGGCGAGATCGAGGTCCTGGCCGACCGCGTCGAGGTGCTCAACCGCTCCAAGACCCCGCCGTTCCAGATCGAGGACGGCATCGAGACCTCCGAGGACACCCGTCTGCGCTACCGCTATCTGGACCTGCGCCGTCCCGAGATGATGGCCAACCTCAAGCTGCGCAGCGACTTCACCTTCGCCATCCGCAGCGCGCTGCACGACCGCGCGTTCATGGAGGTCGAGACCCCGAGCCTGTTCAAGTCCACGCCCGAGGGCGCGCGCGACTTCATCGTCCCGTCCCGCCTGCAGCCGGGCAGCTTCTACGCCCTGCCGCAGTCCCCGCAGCTGCTCAAGCAGCTGCTCATGGTCGGCGGCGTCGAGCGCTACTACCAGGTCGCCAAGTGCTTCCGCGACGAGGACCTGCGCGCCGACCGTCAACCCGAGTTCACCCAGGTCGATATCGAGATGAGCTTCGTCGACCAGGACGACGTCATGGGCGCGCTCGAGGACGTGCTGCACGACGCGTTCGCGCACATGGGCGTCGACATGCCCACGCCGCTGCGCCGTCTTTCCTATTGGGACGCCATGGACACCTACGGCTCCGACAAGCCCGACACCCGCTTCGGCATGACGCTCGTCGACCTCACCGACGTGTTCAAGAGCTCCAAGTTCAAGGTGTTCGCAGGCGCCGCCAACACGGAGGGCCAGGTCGTCAAGGCCATCAACGCCAAGGGCGCCGGCGCCTGGCCGCGCGCGCAGATCGACAAGCTCGCCAAGGTGGCCGAGACCTTTGGCGCCAAGGGCCTGGCATGGATCGCGTTCCGCGAGGACGGCTCCATCAACAGCCCCATCGTGAAGTTCTTCTCCGACGAGGAGATGGCTGAGCTGCGCCGTCGCTGCGACGTCGAGCCCGGCGACCTGGTGATGTTCGCCGCCGGCCCGCGCCTCGCCTCCAACGAGATCCTGGGCGGCATGCGCTCCCACATGGCCGATGCGCTGGGCATCGAGCGCACGGGTCACGACTTCCTGTGGGTCGTCGACTTCCCGCTGTTCCACTGGGACGACGAGGTCAAGCGCTACGAGGCCGAGCACCAGCCGTTCACGCTGCCGCATGTCGACGAGCTCGACCTGCTCGAGACCGATCCGCTCGCCATGGGGTCGTGCACCTACGACTTCGTCATGGACGGCTTCGAGGCCGGTGGCGGCGGCATGCGTATTCACGACTCTGAGCTGCAGCTCAAGATGCTCGAGTTCATGGGCTTTTCCGAGGAGCGTGCCCGCGAGCAGTTCGGCTTCCTCATGGAGGCCCTCACCTTCGGTGCGCCTCCCATGGGCGGCTTCGCGCTCGGTCTCGACCGCGTGTGCATGCTGCTCGCCGGCAGCGACTCCATCCGCGACGTCATGGCGTTCCCCAAGACGAGCTCCGGCTCCGACCTCATGTCGGCCGCGCCGAGCGAGGTCTCCATGGCCCAGCTGAAGGAGGTCGGGCTGCGCCTCATGTAGGCCCCCGGCACGTCTGGAACTATTGAGACGCGGTCAGAACGCGCCGCGCCTCCATGCTGAAGCAGCCCTTGCGCTCGGCGCGCAAGGGCTGCTTTTTGCTGGGTTTACGGCATGGGCCCTGCGACACGGCATGTTTGGTCGGCTAGCGCCTTAGCGAAGGTGGTCAATTGGTGCGCTCCCATTGCAAACGCGCGCACAGAATCCGTGCCGTGGTCAAAACATGCGCTCCCATTGCAAACGGAAATGCTGAATTGCTTCTGCGCATTATAAAATGATGCGCATTGCCATGCGAATCTTCCTGTCTCGGGGCCGAATACGCGGAAACCGGCGAACGGCCATCCCTAAACGGACAAAATCGCCTTCAGAGACGCCGTTGCGTCACTTCGATTTGCAATGGGAATGATGCAATTGACCGCGACACGGATTCTGTGCGCGCGTTTGCAATGGGAGTGCCATTTTTGACCATTTTGGTCGGGCGCCTACCTCCTTGCGGTACGCTCGCCTGCGGGCCGCGCCCGTCCCGCATGGTGATAGTCCTCCGGATCCCAGCGGGGATCCGGAGGGCTCTACAGGCGGATGGGACGAGAGGCGCTCCTACAGCGAGAGCCCGGCGCCATTTCTTGCGATCACGTCGTGGTACCAGGCAAACGAATCCTTGCGGTACCGGCGGCACTCGCGCGGGTCGTCATCGGTGCGATCGACATAGATGAAGCCGTAGCGCTTCTTCACGCCGTTGCTTGTGTTTGCTTGGCAGCTTAGACGAGGCCGCGGATGCAGGCGATATCGGCTTCGGGGAGCTCGAGCGCCGGCGTGAACGAGAGCGATGCGATGTCGAGCTCGATGACGGGCGAATCGGCGAACGTGGTGATGGTGAACAGTTCGTTGGTCGCGAGCGTATCGGGATCCTGGCCGAGCTTCAGGGTCTCGGTCTGGCTCACGCGGACGATGAACTCTTCGGGGCTGTCGGGTCGCGACGCGGCGAGCCTCCACGTGGCGTAATCCATGCCGCTGAGGGTGTCGGTGAGCTGGGAGATATCCGAGGCGTCGTCGTAGGTGGCGAGCACCTCTCCCGTTTGCGCGTCCTCGACCGTCACGGTCTGCGCCTTGGAAAGCACGCCGTCTTTCCCGAGCAGGTCGGTGAGCACGCTCGGCAGATCGGAGAGGTCCTCGAGGGTGCCCGTCACGTCGTTGATGGCGCCCGCTATGTCGCTTTGCACCTGATCGAGGGCATCGGCCACGTCACCGAGCGCATCGGAAGTCTGGTCGAGGGCGTCTTGGATGGACGGGTCGCTCAGCTCGTCGATGCGCGATCCGGTGTTGTCGGCGACCAGGCAGCCGGAAAGGGGCACCACGAGCGCCAGCGAAAGCGCGGAGACGACAAGACGGGTGATGTGGGTGCGCAGCATGCAGGCCTCCTTCGGGATCGATTTCAATTGTAGGGGAGCGCTGCGCGCGTACGGCACCGTATGGCAGAGTTAAGCGATTCCTAAGCAGGGGCGCGGCAGTCGATTACACGGTGATCTCGATCTGGTTGCCCTCGAGCGCCACGATGCAGCTCTCGTAGTACCCGTCGCCCGTGGTGCGCGGGCCGCTTGCGACCCGGTACCCGTCGGCGGCGAGCTGCGCGGTCAGGCGGTCGACGGCCTCGGGGCTTTCGACGCTGAAGGCAAGATGCGCAAAGCCGGTCCTTGCAAGCGGCTTCTCCAGGTCGTCCATGTCGGGGCGCGTCATGATCTCGAGGCGCGCGCCGTCATCGAACGAGAGGAAGTAGGAGCGAAATCCTGTCGTGGCGTTGTGGTACAGCTCGTTGGACCGGGCGTCGAAATAGCGCGTGAAGAACTGCTTGGCGGCATCCAGGTCGTTGACATACAGCGCGACGTGTTCGATGCGCATTGGAGCTCCTTATGGCTAACATGTTCGAACAAGTATACCATGGGTTCGTTGGGGACGGGTTCGTTCCAACCCATCAGATGCGCGTCTGGCCCGTGTAGATCGAGCGGTTGCCGTTCACGAGGTAGCCCACCGCGCATACGACGAAGAACGCGGGCAGGTTCTCAAAGCCAAAGACCTCGCCGCCGATGAGGATGGGCGCGAGCATCGTGTTGGTGGCGCCTCCGAAGACGGCCGCGTAGCCAAGCGCCGCCGTCAGCTCGAGGGGAAGCCCGAGCGCGCCTGCAAGCACGACGCCCAGGCTCGCGCCGATGGAGAACAGCGGGGTCACCTCGCCGCCCTGGTAGCCGGCGGCAAGCGTGGTAACCGTGAGGGCGAATTTGAGCGCCCAGTCCCAGACGAAGATGCCGCCAGCGCCCTCGCCAGAAAAGCTCGCGGAGATGAGGTTGGTGCCCAGGCCGGCATAGCGGCCCTGCCACAGCGCGAGCAGCGCGACCGACAGCGCGACGCCGATGACGGCGATGCGCACGAGCGGGTTGCCGATGCGCGCGGCCTGCCGTTTGGCTGCGGCGAGGCACCAGGCGAAGGCACCGCCGACCAGCCCGAAGACGATGCCCGCCAGGCAGAGCTGCACGAGCGAGGCGGGCGTGATGGCGAGGGCCTCGGCAAGCGGGACCTCGAATTTCTCGAGCCCCAGGGCGCCCGAGGTCATGCTGGCGGCAAACGACGCGGTGAGCGCGCAGGACAGCGCACGGTACTCGAGCCTGCCCGCCACCAGGACCTCGAGGGCGAAGATGCAGGCGGCAAGCGGCGTGCGGAACAGGCCCGCGAAGCCGGCGGCCATGCCGCAGACCAAAAAGGTGTTGCCCGCATCGCGCAGGGGGAGCTTTCTTCCGACCCCGTGCGCGAGGGTGGCGCCGATCTGAACCGCCACGCCCTCTCGGCCGGCGCTACCGCCGAACAGGTGCGTGATCCACGTGCCCCCCATGATGAGGGGGACGAGGCGCAGGGGAATCTCGGGTTCCGTGCCGTGCCCGACGTCGAACACGAGGCCCATGCCCCGTCCGGTGTTCTTGCCGAAGCGGCGGTAGGCCCATGCGATCGCCACGCCTGCAAGGGCGAGAAACGGGATGAGCTGCCGGGGATGCGCGTCGCGGAACGCGGTGATGGCGAGCAGCACGCGGCCGAACAGCGCGTCGATGGCGCCGACCGCGATGCCGATGGGTATACCGATGAGGGCGAGTATCGCGATGGTCCTATAGGTTTCTCCTATACGCATGAGATGCCCTCCCGGCGGCGGCACTGTTTGGAACGGTGTTGTTTTTGCCCATGATGGCACAGCGCACCGTCATGGGCAAAAACGATCCCGTCCGAGAGCGCCACCGCACCGCGCGCGAAAGGCGGTAGGGGAGCAGCCGAAGGCGTGCTCGAAGGCGACGGTGAAGCTCGACGTGCGCGGATAGCCCACGGCGCGCGCGATGGCGGCGATGTCGAGGCGGGGGTTGCCCAGTAGCTCCGCGGCGCGCTCCATGCGCGTTCGGCGGATGTAGGCGCCCAGGCTCTCGCCCGTCTCCTGCTTGAACGCAGCGCACAGGCGCGTGCGGCTGGTCAGCAGGTCGCGGGCGACCTGATCGAGCGAGAGCGGCTTATCCAGATTGACGCCGACGTGACATTGCGCGCTGCGAACCAGCTGCCTTTGCTCCCGCGTGCCCGCTGCGGCCTCGGCGCGCGTCCGCTCGAGGTACCACCCGAGCGCGGTCAGCGCCGCACGCCCCGTATGCGCATGCAGCATCGCCAGATCGGCGAGTCTTCCGCCGAACAGCGGCGTCAGGGCGCGCATCGTGCGGTCGAGCACTGCCGCGGTATCCCCGATGCACGTGTCGCCCGGTTCCTCCATGAGGGTGCGCGCCGCATGGCGCGCGCGACCGTCCAGCCGGTCGAACCATCGGGGCAAAAGCATGATCGACGTCGCGTCCTGCCGCGTTCCGGCGCGCAGGATCGACCGGTCGCTTTTCATAGCCCCGTCGCCAAAGATGGCGACGTTGCCGTGCGGACGGCTGCGCCGCGGGGGCGCGACTGGGCACAGGGCAAGGCTGTCGCGCGAAAGGGTGCAGACGCACAGGCCCGGCACGGATTGCTCGAAAAACGGCATGTCGCGCTTCACGAGCACGCGGTGCGAGGTGACGACGCAGCAGCCGTCGATGCGGTACACGAAGACGGCGGCATCGGCATCGTCGGTGGACGCACGGCCCGCGAGGGCCTCTCCGCACGGTTCGAGCGCGATGCCGAACTGCTCGACCTGTGGCTCGTAGAGCATCGAGAGGCGGTCGTGCGCGCGGGTGCGTGCCCGCGGTGCCGCGCAGGATGCCGCATCGTTTCGAATTCGTCCCAATCTGGCCTCCATAAGTTAGCCAACGTTCACTCGAATGATAAGTTAGACATGCTCAACAAAACAAGAGAGAAGGGGGTATCCCATGGGACAAAACGGTGAGTCCGCCGCCCAGGGCAAGGGGCGCGGCGCCATATCCCAGCTGCTCGATTTTGCAGAAGAACGCCGCGTGCTCACCTATGTGGGCTGCTTGCTCTCGGCGGCATCGATGCTTATCAGCTTCGGTCCCTATATCTGCATCTGGCTCGTCGCCCGCGACCTCATCGCGGTGGCACCCGATTGGAGCGCGGCGACGGGCATCGGCGTCTACGGATGGTGGGCGCTGGTCTTTGCTGTGGGTTCGATCCTGCTGTACTTCGCTGGGCTCATGTGCACGCACGCGGCCGCCTTCCGCTGCGCCTCCAACATGCGCAAGCGCGCCACCGAGCATCTCATGCACACGAGCCTCGGCTATTTCGACACCCATGCGAGCGGCGCGCTGCGCCGCGTGGTGGACGGCTGCGCCGCCGAGACCGAGGGCCTGCTTGCGCACAAGCTGCCCAACACGGCCGGCAGCATCGCCATGATCGTCGGCATGCTCGTGCTGTTCTTCGTGTTCGACTGGCGGCTCGGCCTCGCGTGCCTGGCGGCGGTCGCCATCTCGCTCGCCTGCCTGTTCTACATGATGGGCGGCCGGGGCATGGATTTCATGACGCGCTACATGGAGTCGCTCGTCAAGATGAACAAGACGGGCACGGAATATGTGCGCGGCATCCCCGTGGTGAAGGTGTTCCAGCAGACCGTCTACTCGTTCCGCGCGTTCCACGATGCGATCGAGGAGTTCACGCGTCTGGCGCAGGACTACGCGGTCACATGGTGCCAGGTCCCGCAGTCGCTGTCGCTTGCGATCATCAACGGCGTCGTGGTGTTCTTGGTGCCGGTCGCGCTGCTGCTCGCCCCGGGCGCGACGGTGGCCCTCGTGGGCCCGTCGGGCGGCGGCAAGACGACGGCGGCGAGCCTCGTCCCGCGCTTTTGGGACGTCGATTCCGGACGCGTGTCGCTCGGGGGCGTCGACGTGCGCGATCTCGACCCGCACGGCCTCATGGACCGCGTGGCCTTCGTGTTCCAGGCGAACCGGCTGTTCAGGCAGACCGTGCTCGAGAACGTGCGCGCCTCGCGCCCCGAAGCGTCGCGCGAGGAGGTCCTGGCGGCTCTTTCCGCGGCCCAGTGCGACGACATCCTGGAGAAGCTGCCGCAAGGAGTCGACACGCTGGTGGGGACGGGCGGCACGTATCTGTCCGGCGGCGAGGTCCAGCGCCTCATGATCGCCCGCGCGATCCTGAAGGACGCGCCCGTGGTCGTGCTCGACGAGGCGACGGCGTTCGCCGACCCGGAAAACGAGGTCAAGATCCAGAAGGCCTTCAAGCGCCTCGCGCGCAGCCGCGACGGTGCTCCGCGCACGGTGATCATGATCGCCCATCGCCTCTCGACGGTGCGCGGCGCGGACAACATCGTGGTGCTCGACCGAGGACGCGTGGCCGAGCAGGGTTCGCATGGGCAGCTGCTTGCCGCAGGCGGCATCTACGCGCGCATGTGGGCCGATTACGAGCAGGCCGTGAGCTGGCGCATCTCGAGCGATGCGGCGTCAACGGAGAGGGGCGATGCCCGATGAGCATCAAGGAGAAGTACGCGCTCACCGTCGAGGGCGTGCGCAACGTCAAGCTCGGCGCCGCGTGGACCGCAGCGGCCAACATCGCCGTGTTCGCCGGCGTCGGCATCATCTATATGCTGATGGATGCGTTCATGGCGCACCTCACAGACGGCGCCGCCCTGCCCGACCCGCTTCCGTATCTGGCGGGCCTGGCCGTGTTCATCATCGCGCTGTTCGTGGCGGAGTACTACGCCTACTACTATCAGTACGGCGTGATCTACAAGGAGAGCGGCCGCCAGCGCATCAACCTCGCCGAGCGCCTGCGCAAGCTGCCGCTGTCGTTTTTCGGTCGCCGCGACCTCGCGGATCTCACCGAGACGCTCATGACCGACGTCAAAACGACCGAGCACGCCTACAGCCATGTGCTGCCGGAGCTCTACGGCGCCTACATCACGCTTGCCGTGGCGGCGGTGGGGCTCTTCGCGTTCGACTGGCGCCTCGCCCTCGCCTCCCTGTGGAGCTGCCCGGTCGGCCTGGCGGTGCTGTTCGGCGCGCGCTCGGCCCTGCAGCCGATGATGCACGCCACCCGCATGCGGGGGCTTGCGATCTCCGAGGATATCCAGGAAGCGCTCGAGTGCGTGCGCGAGGTGCGTGCCACCAACCAGGAGGAGCGCTATCTCGAGCACATTCGCCGCGACGTCGACGAGGCCGAGCGCTAGGCGTTCAAAAGCGAGATCGCGTGCGGCGTGTGCGTGAACGGCGGCCAGATCATCCTGCGCCTGGGCTTTGCGACCACGGTGCTCGCCGGCGCGGCCTTCATCATGGACGGCACCTGCACGTTCATGACGCTGTTCGCCTTCCTCGTCGTGGTGAGCCGCATCTACGCGCCATTCGACCAGTGCCTCATGCTGATCGCCGAGCTGTTCTCCGCGCGCACGGCGTCCGCCCGCATGCGCTCGTTTTACGAGGAGCCGCTCGCCACGGGAGACGGCGCGTTCGAGCCGGTCGGCCATGACGTGGTGTTCGACGACGTGAGCTTCTCGTACGGCGGCGCGGAGCAGGTGCTCTCGCATGTGAGCTTCACGGCGCGCGAGGGGGAGGTCACCGCGCTCGTGGGCCCCTCCGGATCCGGCAAGTCGACGTGCGCCCGCCTGGCGGCCCGCTTCTGGGACGCGTCGGATGGCCGGGTGAGCGTGGGCGGCGTGGACGTCTCGGCCGTGGACCACGAGTCGCTGCTGCGCGACTTCTCCGTGGTGTTCCAAGACGTCTTGCTGTTCGACGACACGGTGATGGGCAATATCCGCCTGGGCCGCCGCGACGCCACCGACGAGGAGGTGCTCGCGGCGGCGCGGGCCGCCAACTGCGACGACTTCGTCTCCCGCATGCCGCAGGGCTACGACACGATGATCGGCGAGAATGGCTCCAAGCTTTCCGGCGGCGAGCGCCAGCGCATCTCGATCGCCCGCGCCCTGCTCAAGGACGCACCGGTCGTGCTGCTCGACGAGGCGACGGCGAGTCTTGATGTCGAGAACGAGACGGCGGTGCAGACGGCGCTGTCGCGGCTGCTGGCGGACCGGACCGTCATCGTGATCGCCCACCGCATGCGCACGGTGCTCTCGGCGAACAAGATCGTGGTGCTCGACGAGGGGCGCGTCGTGGAGCAGGGGAGCCCCGACGAGCTGCTTGCGGCCGACGGCCTGTTCGCGCGCATGGTGCGCCTGCAGCGCGAAAGCGCCGACTGGATGCTGTAGCGCACAATTGGATTTTTTGGACGGGGCCGCTTGCCCCCTCGGCTGCCGGGGGCAAGCGGCCCCGTCTCATCACACCTTCTGGCGCACGGCGGTATCGCGGAAGCGGAAATGGTCCAGGCGGTGGCGCGACTGCGTGCACTCGATGAGGATGCCCTGCGCGTCGAAGGTGCGGTTGTCCACGACGGCCAGGTAGTCGACGCCGTCGAGGTCGAGCAGCGCGCGGTCGCGCTCGTTGGCGCGCTCGCCGGTGATGGTACGCTTGCTCATGGCGATCGTGATGCCCAGCGTGTGCTCCATGTACTCATATATAGACGAGCGCGCGATGTCCTCGGTGATGTCGGGAACGACTTCGGTGAGAAACAGGCTGCAGTCGCGGATGAGGGCCTCGTCGTGTATGACGCGCACGCGCTCGACGTAGGTCAGGTCGACCCCTTCCTCGAAGCCGTAGGCGGTGGCGATCTGCTCGGTGGCGGTGAGATGGTGGATATCCACCACGCGGGTCTCGGCTCGAAAATGCGAGCGCCTGCCCGCCTCGCGGAACGACTCGATCTGCCCGACGGAGAAGGTCTCGCGCTCCGTTTTCTGGAAGACCACGCGCACGCCCTTGCCGTGCACCGGCTGCACGTAGCCCTGTTCGCGCAAGAGCCCGAGCGCGCGCCGGAGCGTGTTGTGCGAGCAGGCGTAGTACTGGGTCAGCTCCGCCTCCGAGGGGAGGAAGGACTGGAACGGGTAGGTCCCGTCCTCGATGGTGTCGCGCAGGTCGCGAAAGATAGCGTCGTATCGGGCTTTCACAGATCCACCGCCAAGAGAATCGCATCGTCGGTTGTCGGATACCCACAGCTTATTCAGATAAGTGAGCGCGCGCAAGCGGAAGGCACCGAGGGGTCAAAAGCGGCCTAATCGGCCACATCTTCGCTGCTCAACGAACCGTTTGCGGGCAAAAACCGACCGTTTATGGCAAGCCAAACTTATTCAAATAAGTTTTGAGCCTACGGGCGTACACTTGCATCAGCAACTTATTCAAATAAGTTATCTGCGAAAGGGGTACCGCATGGCAAAGTACACAGAGGATGCCGCAAAGCTCCTCGACCTCGTGGGCGGGAAGGAGAACATCTCCGCCGTCACCCACTGCATGACGCGCATGCGCTTCGTGCTGGTCGACGAGGGCAAGACGGACGTGGCGGCTATCGAGGAGCTGCCCGCCGCCAAGGGCACGTTCACGCAGGCCGGACAGTTCCAGGTCATCATCGGCAACGACGTGGCAGACTTCTATCAGGAGTTCACGAAGGTCTCCGGCATCGAGGGCGTGTCGAAGGAGGCCGCCAAGGCCGCGGCGGGAGCGAACCAGAATCCGCTTCAGCGCGCCATGGGCGTGCTCGGAGAGATCTTCGCCCCGCTCATCCCCGCGCTCATCTGTGGCGGTCTGATTCTGGGCTTCCGAAACATCATCGGCGAGGTCAACTTCTTCAACGACGCCGGCGCCTTCGATCTGGAGCACGGCACGAAGTCCATCGCCGACATGTGGGTCTTCTGGAACGGCATGTACAGCTTCCTGTGGGTCATCGGCGAGGCCGTGTTCCACATGCTGCCGGTCGGTATCTGCTGGTCGGTCACGCGCAAGATGGGCACCACGCCCATCCTGGGCATCATCTTGGGCCTGACGCTCGTCTCGCCGCAGCTGCTGAACGGCTTCTCGGTGGCGGGCGCGTCGGCGGAGGATATCGCCGCCCACACCTATGACTTCGGGTTCTATTCCTTTGTGGGCACCGGCTACCAGGGCCAGGTCATCGCCTCGCTCATGGCCGCCTTCGTGCTGGTGGGGCTCGAGAAGTTCTTCACCAAGGTCACGCCCGACGTGGTGCGCATGATCGTGGTTCCCTTCATGTCGCTCGTGCCCGCGGTGTTCATCGCCCATCTGGTCGTGGGCCCCATCGGCTGGGCTATCGGCGACGCCATCGCCAACGCCGTGAGCTGGGGTCTCGCCTCCGACGTGCGCGTGCTGTTCGCTGCCCTGTTCGGCCTGCTCTACGCTCCGCTCGTTATGACGGGCCTGCACCACATGACCAACGCCATCGACTCCCAGATGGTGAGCATCTACGAGTACACCACGCTGTGGCCCATGATCGCGCTGTCCAACATCGCCCAGGGTTCCGCCGTGCTCGCCATGATCGTGCTCCAGAAGCGCAACGAGCGCGCCCAGCAGGTGAACATTCCCGCGTGCATCTCCTGCTACCTGGGCGTCACCGAGCCCGCGCTGTTCGGCGTGAACCTCAAGTACAAGTTCCCGCTCGCCTGCGGCATGATCGGCTCGGCCTGCGCCGCCATGGTCTGCACGGGCTTCGGCGTGAAGGCCCTCTCCATCGGCGTGGGCGGTCTTCCGGGCATCCTGTCCATCATGTTCAACTACTGGGGCATCTTCGCGCTGTGCATGCTCATCGCCATCGTGGTGCCCTTCGTGCTCACCCTGATCGTGGGCAAGCGCCAGCTGTCCGCCGCCGACCGCGGCATCGCCAAGATCGAGGCCGCCGCCGAGCCCGCAACCGACGCCGAGCCCGCTTCCGCTTCGGCCCCTGCAGCCAGCGCTGAACCCCGCGAGCAGGCCCTGCTCGCCCCGCTTGCCGGCCGCGTCATGCCCATTACCGAGATGCCCGACCCGATGTTCGCCAGCAAGGTCATGGGAGACGGCGTGTGCATCGAGCCCTCCGGCGACACCGTGGTGGCGCCCGCCGACTGCACCGTGACCGTGACCATGCCCGCATCCAACCACGCCGTGGGCCTCACGCTGGACAACGGCGTCGAGCTGCTCATCCACGTGGGCATCGACACCGTGGACATGGGCGGCGACGGCTTCGCGTGCTTCGTGAACCAGGGCGACAAGGTCAAGGCCGGCACCAAGCTGCTCACGTTCGACACCGAAAAGATCGCCGCGGCGGGCCACCCGGCGACCACGGCCTTCATCGTGGCCTCCACGGCCGACGCGACCGATTTCGAGTTCGCGAGCGGCATGGACGCCGTGGAAGGAAAGACGCCGGTCATCACGTTTTGCGGTTAACCGCGCGCTCCGGGTCCGCTGGGCACATCGCCCGGCGAACCCGGAGTTCCAAAGAAGGGGCGCCGGATGGGCGCAGCAGCGCATCCGGCAGGACCATCGGAAAGGGGCTTGCAGCATGGCTGCAATCGAGAAGGATTTCAAGCGAAGCGTCGTCTACCAGATCTATATCAAGAGCTTCTGCGACAGCGACGGCGACGGCGTCGGCGACCTGCCGGGCATCACCTCCAAGCTCGACTACCTGGCGCATCTGGGCGTCGACTACCTGTGGATCACGCCGTTCTTCCCGTCACCCCAGGCTGACGGCGGCTACGACATCTCCGACTACTGCGCAATCGATCCGGTATACGGCACGATGGACGACTTCGACGAGCTCGTGCGCGAGGCGCATGCGCGCGACCTCGGCGTCATGCTCGACATGGTGCTCTGCCACACCTCGAGCGAGCACGCCTGGTTCCAGCGCGCGCTCGCGGGCGATGGGCGCTACCGGCGCTACTACATCCTGCGCGACGGGCGCGGCAGTACCGGTGCGGGAGATCCGGGCGAGCCGCCGACCAACTGGCAGTGCGCCTTCGGCGGCAGCGCATGGGAGTGGGAGCCGCGCCTGGGGAAGTGGTACCTGCACATGCACGACGTGAGCCAGCCGGATCTCGACTGGACGAATCCCGAGGTGCGCGCCGCATGCGCCAACGTGGTGCGCTTCTGGCGCGAGCGCGGGGTGGACGGGTTCCGCTTCGACGTGGTGAGCCTCATCTCCAAGCCCGAGGTCTTCGAGGACACGCCGGACGGCTCGTGCCGCAGCCTCGTGGCCGACGGCCCGCACGTCCACGAGTACCTGCGCGAACTCGTGGCCGCGTCCGGTATCGACGGCATGCTCACGGTGGGCGAGATGGCCGCGACCACGCTCGAGAACTGCATCCTCTACACCGCGCCCGAGCGCCACGAGCTCACCCAGACGTTCAGCTTCCACCATCTGAAGGTGGACTACGCCGACGGCGACAAGTGGAAGCTCATGGAGCCCGACATCGCGCGGCTGCGCGAGATCCTGCGCTCGTGGCAGGAGGGCATGCAGGCGGGCGGCGGCTGGAACGCGCTGTTCTGGGACAATCACGACCAGCCGCGCGCGATCACGCGCTTCGGCGGCCGCGAGGGTGCCGGCGAGCGCGGCGGAAGCTGGGAGCGCGTCGGCCGCATGCTCGCGATCTGCTCGTTCACCCTGCAGGGGACGCCCTATATCTTCCAGGGCGACGAGCTGGGCATGACCAACGCGGGGTATCCTTCGATCGACTGCTTCGCGGACGTGGAGAGTACGAACAACTACCGTATCCTGATGGAGGGCGGCGCCACGGCCGAGGAGGCGCTGCACGTCGTGAACGAGCGCTCGCGCGACAACGGGCGCACGCCCATGCAGTGGACCTCGGGGCCGCATGCGGGCTTCACGACGGGAACCCCCTGGCTCGCGGTGCCGGAAAACCACGTGCTCGTCAACGCCGAGGCCGAGGTCGGCGTCGCCGGCTCCCTGTTCGAGTTCTACCGCGAGCTCGTGCGGTTGCGCCACGAGCTGCCCGTGCTCGCCGAGGGCATCGTTCGCTTCCTGGATGCCGGCGCCCAGGCGCCCAAGGTCATAGCCTTCGAGCGCACGCTTGGCGATGCGCGCCTGGTGACGGTGTGCTCGTTCGATTCCGAGCCGTCGCGCGCGACGGGGCTTGATGTCGACGGCGCGCGGTACCTGATCGGCAGCTACGACGATGCGCCCGTGTCGGGTGCCGACGGCGCGCTCGAGCTGCGCCCCTACGAGGCGGCCGTGTTCCTGTCATAGAAGCGGTCTTTTAGCGGTTTTTTTAGGGACAGTCCCCCGAATTTCACTCAGTGATATTCGGGGGACTGTCCCTAAAAACCAGGGCGCCGTGACCGAGAACGGGCTGGTCATCACCTCCGGCCAGCTGCCAATCAACCCGTTGGCGTGCGCCGCCTTTTCGGGAGGGGCTCCGGCCTTCCCTATATGTGCTTCTTGCCCGTGTAGACGCACATGAGCGCGCACACGATCATCGCGTACACCCAAAACCGATGCTGTTTCATGGCGATCCTTTCGTGCGGGTTTCCCTTCAAAAGGATTGTAGGCAGCCTGGGCCCTCCCCTCAGATTCTCAATAGTTTCCCAAAGGAAACTATGTCTATCGTGTTGTGGCAAAAAGTTTCCCTCGGCATACCGTGCACGCGAACTATGTTGAAAAACGACTATCGGCATCATTCGCGACACGGAAGGGTCATCTCATGTCTATCTTCAGCATTTCCAAAACGCATGCGGCGCTCGTCGGCATCGGCGCTCTGCTGGGCGCCGTGGGCATCAAGGCCGTCACGAGTGACGCTGCCAAGCGCCTCGCCGTTCAGGGCGTCGCCGCAGGCATACGCGTCAAGGCGGGCTACGAGGACATCGTCGAGCAGGCCAAGGCCGAGGTCGACGACATCGTGGCGGAGGCCGAGTACCTCAACTCCGAGATGGCTGCGGACGATGCCTGCTGCTGCGGGTGCTGCGTCGACGAGCCGGCCGTGGCGGATAAGCCCGTCGAGCAGAAGGCCGAGTAGCGCCTCGAATCCGGACAGCTGGAAGGCGGCTGCGGAGGGACCCGCCCCCCACTGCAGCCGCCGTTCATGAAGGGGAGACGTGCGATCATGCAGATAACGATCGAGCATGAAGTTCCCGGGCGCATGCGCGTGAAGCTTGCCGGAAGGGTGCCCGACGCGGATCTGGACGCGCTGAGGCGCGTGCTGCTCTCCGCTCCCGCCATCGCCGCGGTGTCGATCTACCCGCGCATCGGGTCGGTGGCCGTGCGCTATGCCGTCGGCGAGCGCGAGGGAGCCCTGGCGGCGCTGCGCGCGGTCGATGCCGAGGCGATCGACGCGGCGCGGGGGTCGTGCGAGATCGCGCTGGCACCGAAAACCCACGGCCTGCTGATGGACGTGGCGACGCTCGTGGGCGGCCATGTCGCCCGACGCTGGTTCCTCCCCGCGCCGGTGCGCGCTCTGTGCACCCTGTGGGGCTTTCGGGGGTTTGCCCGCGCCGCGGCGCGCTCGCTGGCCCGTGCGCGCCTGGACGTGCCGGTGCTCGACGCGGCCGCCATCGGCATCTCGCTTCTACAACGCGATTTCAAGACGGCCGCCAGCACCATGCTGCTGCTCAACTTGGGCGAACTGCTCGAGGACTACACGCGCGCCACGTCGCAAAACCAGCTGATCTACACGTTGCTCGACGTGCCCGATTACGCACAGCTCGTGCCCTGTGGAGATCCGGCCCTGCGCGGAGCGGAGGAGCGCCGCGTCCTTGCGGACTCGCTTGTCGCCGGCGATCTCATCGTCGTGCGCACCGGCATGCCCGTTCCGGTCGACGGCACGGTCGAGCAGGGGACCGCCATGGTGAACCAGTCGTCACTGACCGGCGAGCCGCTCGCGGTGGAGCGCACCGTGGGCGACGACGTGTTCGCCGGCACCGCCGTGGAGGACGGCGAGGCGTACGTGCGCGTCAAGGCCGGCGCGAGCGACACCAAGCTGCGCTCGATCGTGAACCTGGTCGAGCAGGCGGAGGCCTACAAGGCGGAGGGCCTGGCGCGTCGCGAGCGGCTCGCCGATCGAATCGTGCCGTGGAACTTCCTGCTTGCGGGCATCGTCGCCCTGACGACGCGCAACCTCACCCGCACGAGCGCGGCGCTCATGGTCGACTACTCGTGCGCCTTGAAGCTCACCGGCGCCATCGCGGTCCTTTCGGCCATGAGCCAGGCGGCGCGCGAGGGCTTCACGGTCAAGGGCTCCAGGCACTTCGAGGCCATGGCGGAGGCGGACACCATCGTGTTCGACAAGACCGGCACGCTGACCGAGGCGGCGCCCCGGGTGTGCGCCGTCATTCCGCTTGACGGATGGACGAGGACGCAGGTGCTCCGCTTCGCGGCGTGCCTGGAGGAGCACTTTCCGCATCCGGTGGCGCGCGCCGTGGTACGCGCCGCGGCGGCGGAGGGGCTTGAGCATCGCGAGCGCCATGCGGCGGTCGAGTACCTGGTCGCGCACGGCATCGCGAGCTCGCTCGACGGCAAGCGCGCGGTGATCGGCTCGGAGCATTTCGTGGTGGAGGACGAGGGCGTCCGCATCCCCGACGAGGCTCGCGGGAAGATCGCCGCCGAGCTCGGCGGCCTGTCCGTGCTCTATCTCGCGGTCGACGGCGAGCTCAAGGGCGTCGTGGGCATCCAGGATCCGTGCAAGCCCGGCACGGCGCGCGCGATACGCGAGCTGCGCGAGCTCGGCCTCACGCGCATTGTGATGCTCACCGGCGACAACGCCCGCGCCGCGTCGCGCATCGCCGCGGAGGCGGGTATCGACGAGTGGCGAAGCGACCTGCTGCCGGAAGACAAGCACGGCATCGTCGAGCAGCTGCGCCTGGAGGGTCGCCGCGTGGTGATGGTGGGCGACGGCGTGAACGACTCGCCGGCGCTCTCCGCTGCCCATGTCGGCGTCGCCATGGGGTCGGGGACCGCGATCGCCAAAGAGGTCGCCGATATCACGCTCACCGATGGCGACCTGGATGCGCTCGTGCGCCTGCGCAGGCTCTCCATGGGCCTCGCGGCTCGCATGGACGCGTCGTTCGCCGAGGTCATCGGTTTGAATTCGCTGCTTTTGGCGGGCGGCGTCACGGGGATCGTCACCCCGCAGGCGAGCTCGCTGGTGCACAACGGCAGCACGGTGCTGCTCGCGGCGCGCAATGCGCGCGCGTACGGCGCGGAGCCCGGCCGTCGCGCGCTGCCGTTGGCCGCATCTCGATAGCGCATGGAGTCCCGCGCCGTCCGATGTCGCAAGAACGCGCGAGCGGTTGCGCGAGTTGGGATATACTGGACACGCAAGAGGGGAGCTGGCGGATGCCGGCTGAGAGGAAGCTCGACGGGCAGCATCGCCCGCACCGCTTCGACCCTGAACCTGATCCGGGTAATGCCGGCGTAGGGACCAACGCTTTGATACAAAAGCCCCTACGATGTTCGAGGGGCTTTTTCCATGCCCCGGAAGGGAAGACCATGGAGGCAAGCGTAGCGATTCAGGTGTTGCCGCAGAACACGGAGAGCGACGAGGAGACCTGCCGCATCGTCGACGAGGCCATCGCCTACATCATGTCCAAGTTCCCCGATGCGTACGTCGGTCCGTTCGAGACCGCGATCGAGGGCGACTACGACCTGTGCATGGAGGTGCTCACCGAGGTGAACCGTATCGTCATCAAGGCCGGCGCCGACAAGGTGGCCACCTATGCCAAGATCTTCTATGCGCCCGAGCGCGGCCTGCTGACGACGGAGCAGAAGGTCGGAAAGTACCATGAGTCCGAAGCGTAAGGGCTCGGGCGCGCCGGCGCTTGCGCGCACGGCGGGGGTGAGCCCGCTTGTCGGCAAGCTGGCCGCCCCGGTGACCGTGCTGGCCCTGGTCGCTATCTGGCAGCTCGTGTGCTCGGTGGGGCTTGTCCCGTCGTTTCTGCTGCCGAGCCCCGTGGCAGTCATCCAGGCGCTCGTCGGCGACTGGCAGCTGTTGGCCGGCCATGCCGTGACGTCGCTCGCCGAGGCGGCGGCGGGGCTCGCCTGCGGTATCGCGCTCGGTTTCGCCGCGGCGGTCCTCATGGACCGCTTCGAGCTCGTCTACCGTGCGTTCTACCCGCTCGTCGTGCTCACGCAGACCATCCCGACGGTCGCCATCGCGCCGCTGCTCGTGCTGTGGTTCGGCTACGGCATGCTGCCCAAGGTCGTGCTTATCGTCATCACGACCTTTTTCCCGATCACGGTGGGGCTGCTCGACGGGTTCCGCTCCGTCGACCCCGACGTCATCGACCTCATGCGGTCCATGGGCGCGAGCCGCGCGCAGATCATGCGCCACGCGAAGCTGCCCGCGTCGCTCGGGCACCTGTTCTCGGGCCTGAAGATCTCCGCGACCTACGCCATCGTGGGCGCAGTCATCGCCGAGTGGCTCGGCGGCTTCTCGGGCCTGGGCGTGTACATGACCCGCGTGCGCAGCGCCTACGCGTTCGACAAGATGTTCGCCGTGATCATCCTCATCTCCGCCCTGTCGCTGGTGCTCATGTGGGCGGTCGGCGCGCTGCGCCGCAAGCTCATGCCCTGGGAGCGCTCCGAGGGGTAGGAAAAGGCGCCGACAAGGCGCATCGATCAGATTTCGCATATTGGAGAGTCATATGTCTCGTATCTCAACCATCGATCAGCTTTTTGCCCACCGTCCGGTTTCCCGCCGCGGGCTTGTGCGGTGCGGCCTTGCGGGCGCCGGCGTCCTCGGTGCCTCTGCGCTCGCCGGATGCTCCGACGGCACCTCGTCGAGCACCGCATCTTCCGGCGGCTCCGCGGCAACAGGCGCCTCTGAGCTCAAAAAGATCACGTTCGCGCTCGACTGGACGCCCAACACCAACCACACGGGCGTGTACGTCGCCGCGGCCCGCGGGTACTACGAGGAGGCCGGTCTCGAGGTCGAGATCGTGCAGGCGCCCGAAAACGGCGCCGACGCCCTGGTCGCCACCGGCGAGGCCCAGTTCGGCGTGAGCTTCCAGGACACCATGGCGAGCTACGTCTCGAGCGAGGACAGCCGTCTTCCCGTGAGCGCCATCGCCGCCATCATCCAGCACAACACCTCGGGCATCATCAGCCGCGCCGAGAAGGGCATCACGCATCCCGCGGCCATGATGGACCACACGTACGCCACCTGGGAGGGCCCCATCGAGCAGGGCGTGATCAAGCATTGCGTCGAGGCCGACGGGGGAGACTTCAGCCGCGTGCAGATGATCCCCTCCACGGTGACCGACGAGGTGACCGCGCTGCAGACCGACCAGGTGGACACCATCTGGATCTACTGGGCGTGGGCCGGCGTGAAGTGCCAGCTTGCGGGCCTCGACACGAATTACTTCGCGTTCGCCGACATCGACTCGGTCTTCGACTTCTACACGCCGGTGATCATCGCCAACGACGACCTGATCGCCGACGACCCCGATACCGTGCAGGCGTTTCTGGATGCGACGCGCCGCGGCTACGAGGACTGCATCGCGGACCCGGACGCTGCCGCCGACGTGCTGCTCGAGGCGTCGCCGGAGCTCGATGAGGAGCTCGTGCGCGCGAGCCAGGAGTACCTGGCCGACCAGTACCAGGCCGACGCCGACGCGTGGGGCGTGATCGACCAGGGCCGCTGGGACGCGTTCTTCGGCTGGGTTGGCGATCAGGGCTTTGCGCCTGAGATCGAGCCCGGTGCCGGTCTTGACCTGCAGTTTATCTAACAGAAGCTTAGGGCACGGGGCAGCGGCGACGGCTCGCTGCCCCCAGGGGGAGGCAAACGTGGCACAGCTTGAAGTCGGGCACGTGAGCGTGGCGTTCGACGGGGTGCAGGTGCTCGACGACATCAGCCTGACGGTACCTGCAGGGCATATCGCCTGCCTGCTCGGCCCCTCGGGCTGCGGCAAGACGACCCTGTTCCATGTGGTCGCCGGGCTCTCGCTGCCCGATTCCGGCAGCGTCGAGCTCGACGGGCGCGACATCACGGGCGCGCCGGGGCAGCTGGCGTACATGCTGCAGAAGGACTTGCTGCTGCCCGAGAAGACGATCGTCGACAACGTGTCCCTGCCGCTCGTGTTGCGCGGGGTGCCCCGTGCCCAGGCGCGGGAGCAGGCGATCGCGCTGTTCGACACGTTCGGGCTCGCGGGCACGGCCGACCGCTGGCCCTCGGAGCTTTCCGGCGGCATGCGGCAGCGCGCCGCCCTGCTTCGCAGTTATCTGTTCAGTCAGGATTTCATGCTGCTCGATGAGCCCTTCTCCGCGCTCGACGCGTTCACCAAGGCCGACATGCACGCGTGGTTTCTTGACGTCGCCGAGCGCTTCGGCACGACGGCGCTCGTCGTGACCCATGACGTCGACGAGGCGCTTGAGCTCGCCGACGAGATCTTCGTCATGCGCGGCGCTCCCCAGGCGGGACGCCCGACGCGCATCGTGGGCACCGAGCGCATACCGTGCCCGCGCGCAGAGCGCGCCTCCTTCGCCCTGACCGAGGAGTTCCTGGAGCACAAGCGCCAGGTGCTGGCCCTCCTCGGCTAGGGAGACGCTGGTTGATGGTCTTTGCGGCGGTCGGGTCCGCGGCGGGTGTTGTATCCGCCCGCGTGCGAAACCGCACCTTGGTAAAACCTTTTACCAAGGTGCATGGTTGTTCTGGTTTGAATTTGGTGTCAAGTCTTGGGCTATAAGGGCCACTTAAGGGCTGATCGGAGGCCCCTTCCGGGACCTCCGGGATCGGCCGGACAAAGAAGCCGCAGGTCACGGACTTGTCAGATATGGCCGTTTTCCACTCATTCTTCCCGATTTGATACCAAATTCATTTTGAAAAAACAATAACCCCCTCTTTCCTGGGGTTTCGCGGTGCGGTTTGCCCACCGCACGCATACGGGGTCTCTCGAGCAAGGCTCGACCACCGCCTCTACCAGGTCACCCGCTAACAGGGCCCAGTAACGGTACCCAGAACTGCGGGTGAGGGGCCCTTGAACGGCCCTCTCTCGCAGTTCTGGGTACCGTTACTGGGTACCGTTGCCGGGTAGTCCCGTGGTTATGTCGATGACCGGGGTGCGTCGGCATAAACATCGGCGTTTCCCAGCAGGCGTGACAGCAAGGCGGGGAAATCGCCACGTTGAAATGTCACCCAGCTTATAGCATATGTAAGCCATCGGTAACTTTTTTGCTCAACTTGGCCACAACCCCTTCACAACAAGTTAGCCTTGTGTTAGTTTACCGTAGGAAACATAGACAGGGCTAACTTGAAGCGTTGCCTCGCCTATGCCGTTCCATTCGATCGGACGATGATGAGGAGACATGCCGTATGACTCAAGGGCCGCAGGTTCCCGCGATGCCGCTTTCCTTCCGAAAGGCGGGGGAAACCATCATGGTGACGCGCGTGCGCGGCGATGAGGACCTCAAGCACCATCTCGCGAACATCGGGTTTGTCGAGGGCTCCGAGGTGCACGTGGTGTCTTCCAGTCCCTCCAACATCATCGTGACGGTCAAAGGCGCTCGCTTTGGCTTGGACACCAAGGTCGCTCAGCGCGTCATGACGGTCTGACACGGGGCGCGCGACGGCGCGCCGACCGTGGACGTGGCGAACAGGAAGGGGGAAGGACATGAAGACACTGGGAGATGTTGCGGTGGGCGATAGCTCCACCATCATCAAGCTGCACGGTGAGGGCGCACTCCGCCGTCATCTGATGGACCTGGGCCTCATCAAGGGCACGCAGTTCAAGGTCGTGAAGGTCGCGCCGCTGGGCGACCCGATCCAGATCACCGTCCGCGGCTACGAGCTCTCCATCCGCAAGGAGGAGGCGGCCATCGTCGAGGTGCAGTAACGGCACCCGCGAGGGCGTTTGCGCAGGTAGAGTTAGCTATTTCTAACTATGAGGGTCCTAAGGCGCCCGCCAGGGATCTCGCACAGCTAGCTCGGTAACTTGAAGAAGTTTCAAAGCCTATTTTGGAAGAAGGAAACGCATGGCGGCTTCACAGCTTCATGTCGCGTTGGCGGGTAACCCCAACTGCGGCAAGACCACGCTTTTCAACCTGATCACCGGCCAGAACGGCTATGTGGGCAACTGGCCCGGCGTCACGGTTGAGAAGAAGGAGGCCAAGCTGACCAGTGACAAGAGCGTCACGATCACCGACCTCCCCGGAATCTACTCGCTTTCCCCCTACAGCCCGGAGGAGAAGGTCTCGCGCGACTACCTCATGAGCGGCGAGCCCGACGTCGTGATCCAGGTCATCGATGCCACGAACCTTGAGCGCAACCTGTACCTGGCGCTTCAGGTCGTCGAGACCGGACTGCCGGTCGTGGCGGCGCTCAACATGGCCGACCTCGTCGAGAAGAACGGCGACAAGATCGACACCCGCGCCCTCTCAAAGAGCCTCGGGTGCCCGGTCGTGATGATCTCCGCGCTGCGCAACAAGGGCGTCGACGAGCTGCTCGCCGAGGCCAAGCGCGCAGCGGCCACCAAGGGCAGCGTGCCCGAGCACAGGTTCGATTCCGCTATCGAGGACGTGCTCACCAAGATCGAGGACCTGCTCCCGTCGTCCGTGCCCGCGTCCAAGCGCCGCTACTACGCGGTCAAGCTGTTCGAGCGCGATCAGGACGCCTTGCGCCTCATCAACCTCCCCAAGGACAGCGCCGCCCGGGTCGACGAGCTTATCGCCGCATGCGAGAAGGACTGCGACGATGACGCCGAGTCCATCATCACCGGCGAGCGCTACGCGGTCATCGCGCACATGATCGACGGCTGCCTCAAGAAGGCGCCTGCGCGCATGAGCACCTCCGAGAAGATCGACCGCATCGTCACGAACCGCATCCTCGGCCTGCCCCTGTTCATCCTCATCATGTGGGCTGTCTATTCCATCGCGACGGGTGCCGACGCGTTCGGCACCGCCGGTACCGACTGGGTGAACGACAACCTGTTCGGCGAGGGCTTCGAGCTGTTCGGCATGCAGTTCCAGTCTATCCCCGGCGTGATCGAGGGCTGGCTTGTCGCCGCCGGCGCGAGCGATCTGGTCCAGAGCCTCGTGCTCGACGGCATCGTGGCCGGCGTGGGCGCCGTGCTCGGCTTCATCCCGCAGATGTTCGTGCTGTTCGTGCTGCTTTCCTTCCTCGAGGACTGCGGCTACATGGCCCGCGTCGCCTTCGTGATGGACCGCGTGTTCCGCCGTTTCGGCCTGTCCGGCAAGTCGTTCATCCCCATGCTCGTCTCCACGGGCTGCGGCGTCCCCGGCGTGCTCGCCACCAAGACGATCGAGAACGAGAAGGACCGCCGCATGACGGTCATGACCACCACGTTCATCCCCTGCGGAGCCAAGCTCCCCATCATCGCCCTGCTCATGGGCGCTATGGTCGGTGACGCCGAGGCGAGCTGGATCTCCCCTCTGTTCTACTTCCTCGGCGTCATCGCGGTCATCGTGTCCGGCATCATGCTGAAGAAGACCAAGCTGTTCGCCGGCCGTCCGACCCCGTTCGTCATGGAGCTGCCGAGCTACCACTTCCCGTCCATCCGCTCGTGGTGGCTGCACATCTGGGAGCGCGTGTCCGCCTACGTCAAGAAGGCCTTCACGATCATCTTCGCCTCCACCATCGTCGTGTGGTTCCTCACCAACTTCGGCGTGTACGAGGGTGCGTTCGGCTTCTTGCCCGCGATGGAGGGCATCCCCGAGGAGTTCACGGACTACTCCGTGCTCGCCATGGTCGGCGGCGCCATCGCCTTCATCTTCGCCCCGCTCGGCTTTGATTCCTGGCAGGCGACGGCCATGTCCATCACCGGCCTGGTGGCCAAGGAGAACGTCGTGGCCACGGCCTCCTCGCTGCTCCATATCGCCGACGGCACCGAGACCGATCCGAACCTGTGGGCCGCGTTTGCCGGTATGTTCCCGTCCATGGGCGCTATCGCTGCGTTCGGTGCGTTCAACCTGCTGTGCGCCCCGTGCTTTGCAGCTATGGGCACCATCCGCGCCCAGATGAACTCCGCCAAGTGGACTGCGATCGCCATCGGCTACGAGTGTGCCTTCGCGTGGGTCGTCGGTCTTATGATCAACCAGTTCTATCTGGCAGCCACCGGCGTCTTCAGCATCTGGACGGTCGTTGCCGTCGCGTTCGCCGCGGCGATCATCTTCCAGGTCGTGCGCCCCATGCCCAAGTGGGCGTGGGAGGACAACGACAAGGTCGTCCCCGCCGGCGTCGTGACCGCGTAACCTGAGCGACTTAGCACGCTCCTCCCCAAAGGGTCGCCTGCACATGCGGGCGGCCCTTTTTGCGCGCTCCCGTCCGTGCAGATTTCCTGCTCCGCGTGGTCATGGACGAGGAAATGGGGTAAAGTTTCATATGGCAAACAACGAGGAGGAACCATGTCTCCCATCGACTTCATCATCCTGGCCGCGATCGGTGTCGCGTTCGTGGCGGTGTGCGTCCGCATCAAGCGCAAGGGGAGCTGCGCGGACTGCGCCCAGGGCGGGACGTGCTCGGGCCACTGCGGCTCCTCGCCGGACAGCTGCCCCGCGTGCCAAGGTGTCGACCGCGTGGCCGAACGACTGGGCCGCGGCGTCAAGTAACACCCCAACCGCAAGTGCAAATGTGGGGACGTACCTTCTGCGTGCACTTTTGCAAATCGGGGACGTACCTTCCGCATGCAAATGTGCGCGCGGAAGGGGCGTCCTTTTGCAAAACCCCTGCTGGGCCATCGTGGATACAGATGGCCGGGGGAGGAGCTCATGAAAAAGCGCCGAGCCGGGCCGAGCCGGAGGATGCGGCAGTATGGGTTGAAGCGTCCTCCAAACAACCTGAAACATGTCATTTTGCTCGAAGGGGTGTCCCCATATTTGCAAAAGTGCACGCAGAAGGTACGTCCCCCAATTTGCATTCGGGGCGCTCGCGATCGTCTGGGCTTCTGTGGGGGCGGTAACCCAGCCGAAACATAGGTATGGCACAATGTGCGCCTATAGTCAGTCGGTTCGATAGTCCACCGCGCGTCATGGAAGGGTTGTCCTTATGGATAAGAGCCAGAACATCGATTTCGTCCTCCGCACGGTCGAAGAGCGCGATATTCGTTTTGTCCGCCTGTGGTTCGTCGACGTGCTCGGCCGCCTCAAGAGCTTCGCGATCAGCCCCGAGGACCTCGAGGTCGCCTTCGAGGAGGGCATCGGGTTCGACGGCTCGGCCATCGAGGGCTTCACCGCGCCCGAAGAGGCGGACATGCTGGCGTTTCCCGATCCCTCGACGTTCCAGGTCCTGCCCTGGCGCCCGTCGAGCGACGGCGTGGCGCGCATCTTCTGCGACGTGTGCACGCCCGACCGCAAGCCGTTTGACGGCGACCCGCGCAACTGCCTGCGCCGCATGTTCTACAAGGCCGAAGAGGCCGGCTACATCATGAACGTGGGTGCGGAGCTCGAGTACTACTACTTCCCCGACGAGCACACGGTGGCCCCGCTCGACAACGTGGGCTATTTCGACCTGCTGCCCTCCGATTCGGCGCGCGACGTGCGCCGCAGCACCGTGCTCACGCTCGAGAAGATGAGCGTGCCGGTCGAGTACACCTTCCACTCTTCCGGCCCCTCGCAGCACGGCATCTCGCTGCGCCACGCCGAGGCGCTCACCATGTCCGACGCCATCATGACGGCCAAGCACATCATCCGGCTGGAGGCCTACGAGGCGGGCATCCACGCGTCGTTCATGCCCAAGCCCATGGCGAACGAGGCGTCGTCGGCTATGTTTTTGCACCAGTCGCTGTTCGACTACGACGGCAACAACGTGTTCTACGGCGAAGACGACCCCGTCTACCACCTGTCCCCCATCGCCAAGAGCTACATGGCGGGCATCCTCATGCATGCCGGCGAGATCTCGGCGATCACGAACCCCACGGTCAACTCCTACAAGCGCCTGGCGACGGGCAAGTCCAGCTCGCCCACGCCCACGCACGCGACCTGGGGTCTGCGCAACCGCGCCGCGATGATCCGCATCCCCATCTACAAGCCGGGCAAGCAGCTCTCCACGCGCATCGAGCTGCGCAGCCCCGACCCCATGGCCAACCCCTATCTCGCCTGCGCCGTCACGCTGGCCGCCGGTCTCGACGGCATCAAGCGCGGCTTGAGGCTGCCGGCCGAGACCGAGCTCACCGATGCCGGGCTGTCCGACCTCGAGCTGCGCGAGCTCGGGTGCTCCCCGCTGCCGAGAAACCTCCAGGAGGCGCTCGACATCTTCGAGAACTCCCTGCTCATGAAGGATGCGCTCGGCGAGCACATCCACAGCTTCTTCCTCAAGAAGAAGCGCAAGGAGTGGGAGAAGTACGCGTCGAGCATTACCGAGTGGGAGCTCAAGCAGTATCTGGCGAGCTCCTGACGACGGCGTCGTCGCGGCTCTCGCCATCGTCGCGGACGCGGCGCGAGGGCTCGCACACGGTGCGGCGCATCCGGGCGTTGCGGCCCGCATGCGCTGCGCGCTGTCCCTTGGTATGATTACGCCAGCGAGAGGGTGGTGGTATGTCCGAGAAAAACGTCCTGTTCATGGCTCGAACAACGCGGTATTACGAGTTTGCCCAGACGCTCACGACGTCGCTGGGCGTTGATGTGAGCGCGGCCACGCCCGATTCGCCGACCGCCGCGCGCGATTTCGACCTGCTGATCCTTGACGCCGACGGCATCCGCGCCGACCGGATCGAGCAGATCGGCAAGTGGCTCGACGACCGCGGAAACATCCCGATGCTCGTTCTGGTCGATGACGACGGGCTTTCGGGGCTGCACCTGCCGTCCCGCTCGCGCTGCGACTTCATCTGCTCCGGCGCCAGCGAGGGCGAGCTCGAGGTTCGTGCGCGCCGCCTGATGGGGGAGGAGGAGAGCTTCTCCGTTGACGATGTGCTGCGCGTGGACAACATGACCATCAACCTCGCCACGTACCAGGTGTACCTGGACGACAAGCCGGTTGACCTGACGCTGATGGAATACTCGCTGCTGTCGTTTTTGGCCATGCACCCCAACCGCGCCTACAGCCGCGAGGTGCTGCTGCACCGCGTGTGGGGCTTCGAGTACTGCGGCGGCACGCGCACGGTCGACGTGCACATCAGGCGCATCCGCTCCAAGGTCGGCCCGCAGATCGCGGCGCACATCACGACGGTGCGCGGCGTGGGCTACCTGTTCAAGGGGTAGGGTCAATCAAAGACGCGCTTGCGGGGTGGGGCGGCACGGCCCGCCCCGCTTTTTTTGCGCATGGGGGCTCCCGCCGCGCTCGTCTCGCACGTGGCGGGTATGCGCGCCGGGCCCGGTCTTCCTGCACCATCATCTGCCCATCTCTCTTACAAATCCCTTAACGTGGCCTAAAGCCTGTGTACCTCGAGCGCCGCATGGGGTACAACGTGTTCAGACAACAAATCCTTTGCTGGGCAATTGAAAGGAACCATGATGAGTGAGAACACCCCGCAGCGCCCTGATGGGTTGAACGAGAGCACGGGCGCTCCGCGCGTCCAAGTGGAGCCGACCCCGGTCAAGCCGGATGAGGTGTCGCAGACGACCGCGATGCCGAACGCCGGCGCCCATGCCGCGCAGGAGCCGTCGACCGAGAAGATCAGCCGCACCGTGGTGAAGACCCGCACCAAGCGGCTGCCCGTGTTCCTGAGCGCGCTCGGCGGCCTGGCGGTGGGCGCCGTGCTGGTCATCGCGCTGGTCATGACCGGTGCGCTCGACATCAACCGCGACGGCGGCAGCGTGAGCGCCAACACGCCCGCCGGCACCCAGACGATCCAGATCGACGCCGAGGACACCACGCTCGCCGAGGCCGTGTCGGCCAAGGCCCTGCCCTCGGTGGTCTCCATCGAGACCGAGGTGCAGGACACCTCCAGCATGATGAGCGGCGGCTCGTCGAGCAGCGGCAGCATCGGTTCGGGCGTGATCCTCGACTCCGACGGCAACATCCTGACGAACTACCACGTGGTCCAGAACGCGACGAGCATCGTGGTCACGCTGAATGACGGCTCGAGCTACGAGGCGGAGATCGTCGGCTCCGACGAGTCGAGCGACCTTGCGGTCATCCGTCTGGTGAACGCCGACCCGAACGCCCTGACGCCGATCGAGATCGGCGATTCCGACGAGCTGACGGTCGGCTCGTGGGTCATGGCCATCGGCAGCCCGTTCGGCAACGAGCAGTCCGTGTCGACCGGCATCGTGAGCGCGCTGTACCGCTCGACCGCCATGCAGTCGACGACCGGCACGACCATCTACGCCAACATGATCCAGACCGACGCCGCCATCAACCCCGGTAACTCCGGCGGCGCGCTCGTCAACGACAACGGTGAGCTCGTGGGCATCAACTCCATCATCGAGAGCTACTCGGGCTCGAGCTCGGGCGTGGGCTTCGCGATCCCGGTGAACTATGCTAAGAACATCGCCGACCAGATCATCGCTGGCCAGACGCCGGTCCATTCGTATCTGGGCGTCTCGCTGACCACCGTGAACGCGCTCAACGCGCGCCAGAACAACCTCTCGGTCGACTACGGCGCCTACATCAACGAGGTTACCGAGGGCGGTCCCGCCGCCGAGGCCGGCATGCAGGCGGGCGATATCGTGATCGCAGCGAACGGCGACGAGATCACCTCCGCAGACGGCCTGATCATCGCCCTGCGCGGCTACGACGTGGGCGAGAAGGTGACGCTTACCGTCATGCGCGGCAGCGAGCAGATGGATCTCGAGGTCACGCTCGGCTCCGACGAGGCCCTGCAGGAGCAGCAGGACAGCTCGACCGATCAGAACGGCCAGGGCTCCAACTCCATGAGCGAGGAGCAGCTGCGCGAGCTGCTGAACGAGCTGCTCGGCCAGGGCGGGCGCTAACAGGCGACAACGACGGGGCGGCCTTCGGGTCGCCCTTTTTCTCGATTCGGCGCAAAGGCGCGCGAACGCGGCGGGAGCCGGGGCAGCCGTCCCGGCTCCCGCCGTCTGTACCCGTCCCCGTCGGCGGGATAGAATGGGGCGATAAGATCGTTTGAGAGGAGCGCACCCATGCCCGGTAAACGCACCGATGTTATCAGCTGGGACGAATTCTTCATGCGGGTCGCCATGGCGGCGAGCATGCGCAGCAAGGATCCGAACACGCAGGTGGGTGCCTGCATCGCCGACACCAACCATCGCATCCTGTCGGTCGGCTACAACGGAACGCCGTCGACGCTGAACGATGACGAGTTTCCTTGGGATACCGCCGAGGACCCGTTGCTCGACAAGCACAGCTATGTGATCCACGCCGAGGCCAACGCCATCCTGAACTACCGCGGCTCCCTCAAGGACATGGGCGGCGCCACCGTCTACGTGACGCTGTTCCCGTGCCGCGAGTGCGCCAAGACGCTCGTGCAGGCCGGCATCGGAGAGGTGGTCTACCTCTCGAACAAGTACGATGGCACTGAGGACAATCTGATCGCGCGCAGCATCTTCGACCGGTGCGGCATCACCTATCGGCAGGTAACGGTCGACGAATAG
Source organism: Collinsella ihumii (assembly GCF_030385545.1). Lineage (NCBI taxonomy): Bacteria > Bacillati > Actinomycetota > Coriobacteriia > Coriobacteriales > Coriobacteriaceae > Collinsella > Collinsella ihumii. The sequence goes on from NZ_JAUEIQ010000004.1 coordinate 164,679, forward strand.
CGCTATTCTCCCAGCTCAGCATAGTTATGGGGCAGGGCCCGCACCGACGACCTCCACGTCGGGCGGGCCCTGCCCGTATGCAAAAAGCAGTTCGGTTCTGGTATTCGCTAACACAAATCGCTAAACTTGTGGCGATATCGTGTAATCAGGATGTGTTTATTCTGATTGCAGAATAAAGGGGGAGAGAGGTCAGAAGGGGGAGAACATGTTCTCTCTGCACAAGACACGGGGAGGAGTCCATCCGCCCCAGTGCAAGGATGTGCGGGAATACGCCTGCACGTCCGTGACGCCGCCCGAACGGGTGCGCATCCCGCTCAACATGCATATCGGAGGCCCGTGCACGCCGTGCGTGAAGCCGGGCGACCATGTGTATGTGGGCACGCTGATCGGTGACGGGTCGGGCCTGTACGCACCCGTCCACGCGAGCGTCTCGGGCACGGTGGTCTCCACCGACACCGAGCAGCTGCCGACCGGGGCCACGGCGCCGGTCGTCGCCATCGAGTCCGACGGCAAGATGGAAAACGATCCCGCGCTCGCGCAGCCGAGCTACAGCACCAAGGAGGAGTTCCTCGATTGCGTGCGCGCGTCGGGCGCGGTGGGCCTGGGCGGAGCCGCCTTTCCCACGTGGTTCAAGATGCGCGCGCCCGAGGGGAAGAAGTTCGAGTTCCTCATCATCAACGGCATGGAGTGCGAGCCGTTCATCACGAGCGACTACCGCCAGATGATGGAACACGCCGAGCGCGTCGTCGACGGCGTCCACCGCATCGCGACCGCGCTCGAGATCCCCGCCGCGGTCATCGGCATCGAGGACAACAAGCCCGAGGCCATAGCCAAGCTCACCGAGACGGTGGCGGCAAAGGGCTGGAGCGACCTCATCGACGTCATGGCCATTCCCACCAAGTACCCCGCGGGCGGCGAGAAGGTGCTCATCAGCGCCACGACCGGCCGCGACGTGCCCGCAGGCGGCCTGCCGGTCGATGTCGGCTGCCTCGTGGTCAACGTCACCACCGCGTCGCGCATCGAGCAGTATTTCCGCTACGGCATGCCGCTCGTGACCAAGACGCTCACGCTCGCGGGCGATTGCGTCGCCAACCCGGGCAACTACCGCGTGCCGATCGGCATGAGCGTGCGCGACATCATCGAGGCGACGGGCGGGCTTACCAAGGAGCCGCGTAAGATCATCATGGGCGGTCCCATGATGGGACGCACGCTCACGAGCATCGACTGCCCCATCATCAAGGCCAACAACGCCATCCTGTGCCTGGACGACCAGGCCGTCCTGCCCGACGAGACACCGTGCATCCGCTGCGGGCGCTGCGTGCGCGTGTGCCCGCTCGGGCTCATGCCGTACGCGCTCGATTCCGCCTCGCGCAGCCATGATGTCGTTGCGCTCGATGAGCTCGGCATCATGAACTGCATGGAGTGCGGCAGCTGCGCCTACACCTGCCCGGCCCATCGCCGCATCACCGCGTCGATCCGCGAGGGCAAGGGTTTCTATCGGAGCGAGGTCGCGCGCCTCACCCAGCCTGCGAAGGGGGCGTGAGCTTAAGCATCATGAATCTCATCAACGAGGCATCTCCGCATTTCCACGGTAACGCTTCCACCACCAAAATCATGGGCGCCGTCTGCCTGGCGCTCGTGCCCACGCTCATCGCGGCGACCGTGCTCTACGGTCTCGCCGCGCCGCTTCTGGTGCTCGTCTGCATCTCGACGGCGCTCGTGAGCGAGCACCTGTGCTGCATCGCCATGCACCGCGAGTCCACGGCGGGCGATATGTCCTGCGTGGTCACCGCCATGCTGTTCGCCTTCACGCTGCCGGCGAACTGCCCGTTTTGGGTCGCCGTGCTCGGCACCGCGTTCGCCATCGTCGTGGTGAAGATGCTGTTCGGCGGCATCGGCTGCAACATCTTCAACCCGGCGGTCGCCGCGCGCGTGTTCATCATGGTCGCGCTGCCGAGCGCGCTTTCGGCCTATCCCGACGTGGCGGGCAAGCCGCTCGACGCCATCACTGGCGCCACCCCGCTCGCCATGGCAAGCGCGGGCGATATGCCCTACAGCTACCTCGACCTGCTGCTCGGCAACCATGCCGGCGCACTGGGCGAGACCTGCATCATTACGCTTCTGATCGGCTACATCTTCCTGCTCGCCGTGCGCGTGGTCGACGCCTGGGCGACGCTGCCGTTCATCGGCGCCGTGGCGCTCATCTCGGCCTTTGCGGGTCAGGATGTCGTCTACCAGCTGCTGTCCGGCGGTCTTGCCATGGGCGCCTTCTTCATGGCGACCGACTACACGACCACGCCGATGAACCCGGTGGGCAAGATCATATTCGGCCTGTGCTGCGGCATCATCACGGGGCTCATCCGCTTCTTCGCGTCCTCTCCCGAGGGCGTGGCGTTCTCCATCCTGTTCATGAACATGTTCGTGCCGCTGATCGACCGCATCACGCGTCCGCTTCCGGCTGGAGGTGTCAAGAATGCCCTCATCTAATTCCTGGCTGGCGCGCCATAAGGAAGGCGCCTGGTATTCGCTGGTCGCGATCGTGCTGGTCGTTGTCTTCTGCGGCGGCATCACCGCGGGCGTCAACTTCGCCGGCCACGACGCCTTCGCCGAGGCCGACGCGCGCCTCGACGAGTCTAAGGGCGGCGCCCAGCGCGCGCTGCTGTTCCCCGATGCGACCTCGTTCGAGCAGGTCAGCGCTCCTGCGATCGAGGGCCTGAACTCCGTGTACCAGACCAACGACGGCGCGTGGGTCTTCGACTGCTCGGCTACGGGCTACCACGGCGACGTCGAGCTCATGGTCGGCATCGGCACCGACGGCACGGTCGCCGGCATCCAGATCGTCACCGAGGACGAGACCGACGGCATCGGCACGAACGCCCTGACCGAGGACTACTTCGGCACGTTTGCTGAGCTTCCCGCGACGGGCACGCTGACGGTCGAGGAGGCCGGCAGCGGCGAGACGCACGTCGACGGCGTCTCGGGCGCGACGTTCACGAGCAACGCGGTGATCGGCTGTTTGAACATCGCGTTCGAGGCCTATGCGCAGTTGGGGGGTAACTAACATGGCGCTGAACGAGCTTATCCAGCGTGAGCAGGACGAGCGCGTGCGCGCGCTCACCCATACGCCCACGTTTTTGGTCGTCGCCGGATCGCTGCCCGGCCTGTTCGTGGCGACCTCTGCGGTCGACGGCTTTGCCATCGGCGCGGTGTCCGCCGCAAGCATCCTCGCCATGGCGATCCTGGCGCGCCCGCTGCGGGCCGTGACGGGGCGGTTCGCCTACATTCCCGTGACGCTCACCGTGAGCGTCACCATCGCGATCCTGCTCGGGTTCGCCCTGCGCGTCATCGACCCCGTGGTCCACGAGGACCTCGGCATCTATGTGACGCTTGCCGCCCTGAACGCGATGGCCATGACGTTTGTCTCCTGCGACGGGTTCGCCGCGGCCCCGACGGCGAAGTCCTCGCTGGCGACGGCCCTGTTCGCCGCGGTCTGCACGTGCGCGACGCTCACCTTCGTGGGCTTCATCAACGGCATGTTCGCGACCGGCCAGGTCTTCGGTCTCACCATGACCGAGCTCGCCGCGACGCCGATCGCCATCTTCGGCAAGCCTGCAGGCTCGCTTTTGATCATGGCGCTGGTCGCCACGTTCGTGCAGTCCATCGAGAGCGCCGTCGCGATCAGCCGCAAACAGTCCGAAGGTGGTGAGCGCTAATGGAGTTTTTGAGCGCGCTATTCACGGCGGCGTTCGATAGCAATGTCGTCTTTGCCCAGATGGTGGGCATGGTCGCGGTCTTTCTGCTGGCGTTTAAGCCGCAGGATGCCGTAAGGTTCGGGCTTGCCCTGTGGGCCGCCACGTCCATTTCCGGTCTGGTCGGCTGGCCGATCTTCGCCCTGTTCTTCGAGCCGTGGGGCATCGGCTACATGGCTCCGATCGCCTACGTGCTCGTGAGCTCGATCGTGGTGTTCCTGTACGGCGCCGTGGCATGCACCGGCAAGAGCGAGGCCGCGCGTGCGCGCATCATGACGCAGTGCACCCTGCTCGCGGTCAACGCCTGCGTGCTCGCGGCTCCGCTCGGCAACGCCGCCGCCGGTGAGGCGACGACGCTCGCCGTGGCGACCGGCTCCTCCATCGGAGCGGGCCTCGGCGCCTTCATCGCCGTTGTGCTGTTCGCCACGATCCGCCAGCGCATCGACGAGCGCCTGGTGCCCGGGGCCCTGCGCGGTCTCCCCATCTCGCTGGTGACGGCTTCGCTCATGTGCATGGCGTTTTCCTGCGTGGCGGGTATCGCCGGCGGACTGTTCGCGTAAGGAGGCTGGCTATGGATCTCATCATCATGATCGGCATGCCGCCGTTGCTGCTTTTGGTCGTGGCGCTTCCTCTTGCCGCCGCGCTGGCGATCGCCGTGGGGCTCTTGCACTACCACGACCGCTGCGACGCCGAGGACGCCGCCGCTGCGGCTGCCGAGGAGCCTGAGGCCAAGTAGCTCGCTTTCCGGTGGTGCTTTTTGGGACGGGGCCGAGTGGGCCGCGCCCGCACTCATTTTGGCGATGAAGCCGCCGCTTGGGGACTCCCCGGTCGGTACGATGCCGGCCGGGGAGTCTTCTTATGGCTTTTGAATGTCGTCGCCTCTCTTTGCGCTTGTCCATAGGGCGGGTGAATGGCGGACGGATGGAGGAACGGTGCGGCAAAGCCTTGCGGGACGTCGACATCATATCGTCAGCAGCAGCGCGATCAGCAAGATGATGATCGCTAACACGACGGAGCTGAGGAACCAGACCACGTTCCAATGCGGAAGGACCACACGGTACAGAAAGGTGTCGGGTACGGGGGAGCGCCTAGGGCTTCCTTCTAAGAAGCGTATGAGCGCCACGGCGTCATCCATGTCGCGTTTTCGCATCAGACGATGGATTCGGGAGCGAAGCAGCGAGCCCCATATGGCGCAGGCGAACATGAGCATCGAGCACAGAAGCCAGAATCCCTGGTAGGTGCTGTTTTCGGAGTCGCCGATCGAATCGCTCGCGTGATGCCGTAAAACCATATACGGGATGGCTATCACCACGCATCCGATTATTGCGATGGCGAATCGGGCAAGCAGGCCAAGCAGCTCGTGTCGCGCCTCAGCGGCTCGTTCGATTTCCGGTAGCGTTGTCCCTGCGAGGTCGTCCATCGAGGTTTCGAACGCCTCGGCGAGAAGACGAAGGCTCTGGGTGTCCGGAAGGGTCTTGCCGGCTTCCCAGTTGTTCACGGTCTGCCGGGTCACGTACACGCGCCGTGCCAGCTCTCCCTGCGTCCAACCGGCCGCCACCCGATGTTCGCGAATGGCAGAGCCGATAATCATGGCCTCATGTTTGATACGGGTGCTCACCGCGTTTCCCTTCTTCTGATTGTCGTTACTTCCATTCTTTCCCGAACGGACCGCATCGAGGCCGTCGGGTGGGGTGAGCGGCCTGTCAAAAGGTTTTGACAGGCAACGCGCCCACAGTGCAAATCGGGGGACGTACCTGTTGCGTGCATTTTTGCACGCAACAGGTACGTCCCCCGATTTGCACTGTGGGCGCGTTGCGCCGTCATGGGTAAAAACGGCCCCGTCCCCAAATGCGCCACCGGTGGTGTACCCTATGAGGTCGAGTCAAACCGAGTGAAGGGAAGCCATCGTGGAGCAGCAGAGCCTGTTTGGTGACGGTACGTTGGATGCGCCGGTCGAGACGACGTCGGCAGCGGAGCACGATGCGGCCGCCGAGCGCGCTGCCGAGCTGCGCCATCTGCTCGACTACCACGCCTATCGCTATTACATGCTCGACGCGCCCGAGATCACGGATGCCGCATTCGACAAGCTGCTGGTCGAGCTCCAGCAGCTCGAGGCCGCCTACCCCGACCTCGTGACGCCCGATTCCTACACGCAGCGCGTGGGCGGCTACGTGTCCGAGCAGTTCGCCCCAGTGACGCACATGGCGCGCATGTACTCCATGGACGATGCCATGAACCTCGAGGAGCTCGACGAGTGGCTGAGGCGCACCGAGGAGGCGCTGGGCGCGGGGCATGTCGTCTACACCTGCGAGCTCAAGATCGACGGTCTGGGCGTGGCCCTCACGTATCAGAACGGCGCCTTCGCGCGCGCGGCGACGCGCGGCGACGGCACGACGGGCGAGGACGTGAGCCTGAACGTCCGCACGATCCGCGATGTGCCCATGCACCTGTCGGAGACGGCCCTCGCCCATATGGGGGCCGACCGCGGAACGCCCATCGAGGTTCGCGGCGAGGTGTACATGCCCAAGGGCAGCTTTGTGCGCCTGAACGAGGAGGCCGATGCCGAGGGCCGCGATCCCTTCGCCAACCCGCGCAACGCCGCCGCCGGCAGCCTGCGCCAGAAGGATCCGAAGGTGACCGCGCGCCGCGACCTGTCCACGTTTCTGTATGCCGTCGCCGACACCGCGCCGCTGCACGTGGGGTCCCAGCACGAGTTTCTCGCCTGGCTGCGCGATGCGGGCTTCTCGGTCAACCCCAATGTGGCGCGCTGCAATACGCCCGCCGAGGTGCACGAGTTTTGCGCCGAGGCGCTTGCGCACCGAAGCGACCTCGATTACGACATCGACGGCGTGGTCGTGAAGGTCGATTCGTTCGACCAGCAAAACGACCTCGGCTTCACGGCGCGCGCGCCGCGCTGGGCCATCGCGTTCAAGTTCCCGCCCGAGGAGAAGACGACCGTGCTGCGCGAGATCCGCATCCAGGTGGGGCGCACCGGCGTGCTCACGCCGGTTGCCGAGTTCGACCCGGTGACCGTGGCGGGCTCCACCATCGCGCGCGCGACGCTGCACAACGAGGACGAGGTGCACCGCAAAGACGTCCGCGAGGGCGACACCATCATCGTGCACAAGGCGGGCGACGTGATCCCCGAGGTCGTGGGACCGGTCCTCGACAAGCGCCCGGACGGCGCCGAGCCCTGGCACATGCCGGCAACCTGCCCCGCCTGCGGAGCCCCCGTGGTGCATGAGGACGGCGAGGTCGCCTACCGTTGCGTTTCCATCGATTGCCCCGCCCAGCTCAAGGAGCGCCTGCTCCACTGGGTGAGCCGCGGCTGCATGGATGTCGACGGCGTGGGCGAGGAGCTCGTGGACAAGATGATCGAGGCGGGCCTTCTGCACGACGTGGCGGATTTCTACACGCTGACGACCGACCAGGTCGCGGGGCTCGACACGGGCCGTACCTACCTCAAGGACGATGCGCGCCGCGGCGTGCGCGCCGGCGATCCGATTCCCGTGGGCGCCACGATCGCCGCCAAGGTGATCGACGAGCTCAACAAATCGAAGGCCCAGCCGCTCGGCCGCGTGCTGTTCGCCCTGGGTATCCGCCATGTGGGCAAGTCCGTGGGCGAGCTCATCGCGCAGCGCTTCCTGACCATCGACGCGCTGGTGGCCGCAAGCGAGGAGGATATCGCCGCGATCGACGGCATCGGACCCAAGATCGCCGAGAGCGTGAAGCAGTTCCTCGCGGTGCCGGACAACCTGGCCGTGCTCGACCGCCTGCGCGTGGCGGGGCTTTCGTTGGAAGAGGACCTGTCGGGTGCCGCCGAGCGCGCGGCCGCAGAGACCGGCGTGGATGCCGACCTGGCCGCCGGCCAGCCGCTGGCGGGTCTCATCTTCGTGCTGACCGGCACGCTAGTCAACCGCACGCGCGACGAGGCGGGCGCGGCGCTCAAGGCGCTCGGTGCCAAGGTGACCGGATCGGTGTCCAAGAAGACGAGCTTTCTCGTAGCAGGACCCAAGGCAGGCTCCAAGCTCACGAAAGCGGAGTCGCTCGGTGTACCGGTGCTCGATGAGGACGCTCTCGAGCAGATCCTGGCGACCGGGGAGGTTCCGGCGGTATAGTGCCTTTCCGCAGAAACCGTCACTTCGTCGCGGGGCACAAAGCACCGCCTCAATGTCCGCAGCCGTAATGTACCGCGACGCGTGAACGGGCTATACTTGATATATCAACTATTGGTATGTCAAAAGGTGCATGCTCATGGAAGAACAGATATCGGAATCGTTTCCACTCGGGTTTTCCCTCACTGATTTTCACATGCAGGTCAGCATGATGTTCCATCTCATGCGGTCGTGCAACCATCCGTACCTGCCGGAACTCGGACTCGGTCCGGGGCAGCCCCGTATCCTGTCGTATCTCGCCGTGCACGGCACGAGCCCTCAGCGCGACATCGCGAGCTATTTCTCCATCGACCCTGCCGCCGTCTCGCGCATGCTCGATACGCTCGGCCGCGCGGGGTTCGTGCGCCTGGTCCCCGGGGAGGACCGTCGGCGCCGTGCCGTCGAGCTCACCGAGAAGGGCGTCGAGGCGGTGTCGCGCTGGGACAAGGTGTGCGCGATGACCGACGAGGTCATGCTTGCGGGCTTTTCGCCCGATGAGCGCGCGGCGCTCGCACGGCTGCTCGATCGCGTTCAGGTCAACATGCGGGCGCATCTGTCTCGCGCCGACGCGGGTCGTGCGCCCGATGGCGCCGAGCCCGCAGGCACGCAGTCGCAGTCCGAAGAGTCAACCGAGTCCGAAAGCGCGGAGGTTCGCCATGTCTGAGATTCGCCTGCTGCTTTCCTACGTGGGGCCGTATCGCCGCGACGCGGCGCTCGGAGCGCTGTTCGTCGCGCTCGAGACCTCGCTCGAGCTTCTGATCCCCATGCTCATGGCCAGCATCATCGACGAGGGCATCGCGTCGGGCGACGTGGCGGTCATCATGCGCCAGGGCGCGATCATGCTCGCGCTCGCGCTACTCTCGCTGGTCTTGGGCCTGGGCTATGCGCGGTTCGCCTCCCGTCTCGCCACGGGGCTCGGCGCCCGCCTGCGTCAGGCGGAGTACGAAAAGATCCAAGCGTTCGCGTTCGGCAATCTCGACCGCTACCAGACTTCCAGCCTGGTGACGCGCATGACGACGGACATCACCGTGATCCAAAACGCGATCTCGAGCGGCTTTCGACCCATGGTGCGCGGCCCGGTGCTGCTGATCATGGGGCTTGCGTACGCGAGCATCATGAGCGCCGAGCTCGCCGTCGTGTTCTTCTGCACGATGCCGCTGCTCGGCGTCCTGCTCGGCCTCATCACGTGGCGCGCGGCGCCGCTCTACCGCGACCTGCAGGTGTCGATGGACCATCTCAACAACGTGGTGCAGGAGGACGTGACCGCGGTGCGCGCCGTCAAGGCGTACGTGCGCGGCCCGCACGAGTGCGACGTGTTCGCGGGCGTCAACGGCGAGCTGGCGCGCACCTCGACCAAGACGTTCTCGACGGCCGTGCTCAACCTTCCGGCATTCCAGCTGGTCATGTACACGACGACCGTGCTGGTGCTCGCGGTCGGCGGGCACATGGTGGCGACCGGGGCGCTCGGCGTGGGCACCCTCACGGGCTTCATGAGCTATGTGCTGCAGATCATGAACTCGCTCATGATGATCTCCAACGTGTTCTTGCTGCTCACGCGCGCGCTGACGAGCATCCGCCGCGTGCGCGACGTGCTCGGCGAGGTGCCTGAGCTCGCGAGCCCCGCCGACGGGGAGGCGCTCACCGACGTGCCCGACGGATCCGTCGAGTTCCGCGACGTGAGCTTCAAGTACAGCGCGGCTGCGGAAGAGGACGTGCTGGAGCACGTGTCCCTGCGCGTGCCGAGCGGCGCGACCGTGGGCGTGCTCGGCTCGACGGGTTCGGGCAAAAGCTCGCTCGTGCAGCTGATCGCGCGCCTGTATGACGCGACGGACGGTGCGGTGCTGGTGGGCGGCCACGACGTGCGCGCCTACGACCTTGCGTCCCTGCGCGATGCGGTAGGCGTCGTGCTGCAGAAAAACGTGCTGTTCACCGGCACGGTGGCCGAGAACCTGCGCTGGGGCGACGCCGACGCGACCGACGAGGAGCTGCTCGAGGCGTGTCGCCTGGCCTGTGCCGACGAGTTTTTGGACCGCATCGGCGGCCTGGCGGGTGACTTGGGCCAGGGCGGCGCCGGCGTGTCGGGCGGCCAGAAGCAGCGCCTGTGCATCGCCCGCACGCTGCTCAAGCGCCCGCGCGTCCTGATCTTCGATGACTCGACGAGCGCGGTGGACATGGCCACCGAGGCGAAGATCCGCGCCAATCTGGCGAGCATCCCGGGCGTGACGACGATCATCATCGCTCAGCGCATCACGTCGGTCATGGATGCCGACGAGATCTTCGTGCTGGACGACGGACGCGTGCATGCGCACGGCACGCACGCCGAGCTTCTTGCAAACGATAGCATCTACCAGGAGATCTACGCCTCTCAGATGGAGCATGCGGAGGATGGCGCGCACGCGGGCGCAGCTGCGTCGGCCGATGAGCGCGCCGCGTCGTCCGTCGATGTGGAGGAAGGGGGTGAGCGCCGTGGCTAGGACGACTGCGCAGGCGCGACCGAACGATCTGCGCCACACGGTGGGCCGTCTGCTCGCCTACATGGGTCATGCGAAGCTCTCGCTGCTGGTGGTGGCGGTGCTCGTATCCGTGGCGGCGCTGGCCAACCTGTTCGGCACCTACATGGTGCGCCCCGTGGTGAACGCCCTGTCCGAGGGGCGCGCCGACGAGCTGCCGGGTCTGGTGATGCTGACGGCGGGCGTGTACGCGATCGGCGTTGTGTCCGCCTTCGGCTACACGCAGACGATGGTGCGCGCGGCTCAGAAGGTCGTGTTCGACATCCGCCGCGACCTGTTCGCGCATATCCAGACGCTGCCGCTGTCGTATTTCGACCGCACGCGCACCGGCGACGTGATGAGCTACTTCACCAATGACGTCGACACGGTGGCCGAGGCCCTGAACAACAGCTTCGCCAACGTGATTCAGGCGTTCATCCAGATGGTCGGAACGCTCGCCGTGCTGTTCGTGCTCAACTGGCAGCTCACGCTCATCACGGTCGCGTGCAACGTGGTCATCGCCCTGTACGTGCGCTTTTCCGGCGGCCGCAGCAAGGCGTTCTTCGCGCGCCAGCAGGACGCGCTGGGTTCGCTCGACGGCTATATCGAGGAGATGGTCGCAGGCCAGAAGGTCGTCAAGGTGTTCAACCACGAGGCGGCGAACGTCGCGGAGTTCGCCGAGCGCAACGACGACCTGCGCCGCGCGGGCGCCTCGGCGCAGAACTACGCCTTCACGATGGTGCCCACCACGGTGTGCGTGGGCTACATCAACTACACGATCGTGGCCGTCGTGGGCGCGATCCTGGCCGTCAACGGCATGGCCGACGTGGGCGCGCTCGCGAGCTACCTGGTGTTCGTGCGCCAGGCGACGCAGCCCATCAACCAGTTCACGCAGCTGGGCAACTTCCTGCTGAACGCGCTTGCCGGTGCCGAGCGCCTGTTCGCCGCGATGGAGCTTGAGCCCGAGGTCGACGAGGGTGAGGTCAGGCTCGTGCGCACGGGCGGGGACAGCTGGGCATGGCAGCTTCCCGACGGCGTGGGCGTGGGCGCGTACGGCGCGCTCGTCCCGCTGGCCGACGGCGCCTCCGCCAACGCGGCGAGGACCGATGGCGCGAGCGAGAAGGGGGAGCTTGCGGCCGAGCAGTCGGGAGCGGTCGCGCAGCGGACCGCGCTCGGCGCGGACGGCACGGTGCTCGCGTGCGGGCGCATCCCGCTGCGCGGTGACGTGCGCTTCCACGACGTGGACTTCGGCTATGTGCCGGGTCGCCTGGTCCTGACGAAGCTCAACCTGTTCGCCAAGCCGGGGCAGAAGATCGCCTTCGTGGGCTCGACCGGCGCGGGCAAGACCACGATCACGAACCTCATCAACCGGTTCTACGAGATCAACGGGGGCGAGATCACCTTCGACGGCATCAACGTGCAGCATATCGCCAAGGACGACCTGCGGCGCTCTCTGGGCATCGTCTTGCAGGACACGCACCTGTTCACGGGGACGATCGCGGACAACATCCGCTTCGGCAAGCTCGATGCGACCGACGAGGAGGTGCGCGAGGCCGCCCGGGCCGCCTGCGCGGACTCGTTCATCCGCCGTCTGCCGCAGGGCTATGACACCATGGTGACCTCGGACGGCGCGAACCTGTCGCAAGGGCAGCGGCAGCTGCTCGCCATCGCGCGCGTCGCGGTGGCCGATCCGCCGGTGCTCATCTTGGACGAGGCGACGTCGAGCATCGACACGCGCACCGAGAAGCTGATCGAGCGCGGCATGGACCGCATCATGGAGGGTCGCACGACGTTTATGATCGCGCACCGCCTGTCGACTGTGCGCAACGCCGATGCGATCATGGTCCTCGAGCACGGCAAGATCATCGAGCGCGGCACCCATGAGCAGCTGCTCGCGCAGCACGGCGAATACTGGGAGCTGTACCAGGGCTTGAAGGAGCTCGACTAGCTGATTTTTTAGGGACAGGTGATTTTTTCTCAAAAAGCGGGGCGCCCCACGGATCAGGAAATGATTCCTCTTCCGCGAGGCGCCCCGCCCTTCGTGTTCGGAAGCCTTGTGGGCGTCCTGCCTACTCCTCGGCCGGCTCGTCCTCGCCCTCGTCGAGGCAGGCGGCCTCGATACGGCGCTTGAGCTCGTCGATGCCCTGGCCGGTTGCCGAAGAGGTCACGAAGATGTCCTCGGCGGGCACGTTGAGCTGCTTGCGGATGGTGGCAAGCTGGCGACCCTGCTGGCTGCGCGAGAGCTTGTCGGCCTTGGTCAGCGCCACGACGAACGGATAGCCGCCCTCCTGCAAAAACTCGATCATCTGGTGGTCGAGCTTGCTGGGATCGTGCCGGATGTCGACCAGCGAGACGACCAGGTTGAAGCTGCGCTCCATATCCAGGAAGTCGAAGATGAGGTCGGCCCAGCGCTCGCGCTCGGATTTGGAGCGCTGCGCAAAGCCGTAGCCGGGCAGGTCGACGAAGTGCACGCCGTCGGCGACGAAGAAGTTGACGTTGCTCGTCTTGCCCGGCGTGCTCGACACCTTCACGAGGTTCTTGCGGTTGAACAGCTTGTTCATGATGGAGGACTTGCCCACGTTCGAGCGGCCGACGAAGCACACCTCCGGGCAGGTCGAGGGCGGGATCTTGGAGGCGTTGCCGTAGCTCGCGACGAACTTGGCGGTCTGGTAGCGGATGGCGTCGGTCATAAGGGAACTCCTTGGTCGGTGGTCGCTCTCAGTCGGCGGGGTGCCTTATTCGGCGTCGTGGTCGCGCAGGCCGAGCTTGCCCGCCAGGCGGCGGATGATGGCGAGCGTCAGGCCGCTCGCGCTACGCGCGTACTCGTCCAGATCGAAGGTGCGCTCGCAGAAGGCATCGTACGCCTCGTCGCAGTTGTCCGAGATGGCGCGCAGCACCAGGCAGTCGATGCCGCATTTGGCGGCGACGTGGGCGACGGCGGCGCCTTCCATTTCGGCGCAATCGGCGCCCGTCGCCTCGATGACGGCACGGCGCAGCTCGTCTCCGGTGATGAAGCGGTTGCCGGTCGCGATGGTCCCGCGCAGGTAGCGCTGCGGCTCGGCGTCGGTGTTGTTGCGGCGGTACGGGGAGGCGTCCGCGATCTCGCGCGCGGTGCTTCCGGGCGCGGTGAGCCGCTCGTCGAGCGCGGCGTCGATGTAGCCGTGGGCGACCAGGACCTCCTCTGCCACGTCGACGAGGTAGTCGCTGGAGGTGAACTCCTCTAGCCCGGGTGCCGACTCGGCGATCAGAGAGGTGTCGGTGTCGATGTAGCGCAGGCGCTCGCCGATGACGACGTCGCCGATGTGCAGCGCGGGGTTGAGGCCGCCGGCGATGCCGGAGAAGATGAGGGCGTTGGCGCCGTAGCGGGTCACAAGGTGCTGGGATGCCGCCGCCGCGTTGACGGTGCCCATGCCCGCGGTGGTGGCGACAAGGTTGAACCCGTGGTACTCGCCGCCCACGATGGTGAGGCCTGCCTCCTCGGCGACGGTGCCGTGCTCGATCTCCTGATAGATCTGACGGACTTCCTTCTCCAGTGCGCCGATGATGGCAATCGTCGGGGTCATGCGCATCTCCTGTCCTCGCTTGCTTGCTGGCTCCCTATGGTATCAGCTGGCCGCGGACATCGCGCATTCTCCACTGCGGGGTCATTTGGGGACGGGTTCATTTCAACCCATGGCTGCGTGCTGCGCAGCCATGGGTTGAAATGAACCCGTCCCCAAATGACCCATGCCCCGGCTTTTACAGCCAGCGCTTGAGCAGCACGAAGACGAAGACCATGGCGACGGCTGCGATCGCGGCCTGGCCGACCTGGATCATGGTGCCGCTGAGCACGAGCGCGGAGAGCACGGCCATGACGGCGCCGGCGACAACCATGATGGCGCCGGCGATGCGTTGCGCATGGTACTGCTCTTCCAGCAGCATCTCTGCGTCCTCGGGCATGTTGAGGGCTCGCAGCGCAAGCAGGATGCCCGCCACCAGGAAGATCGCGGGCACGCCGAACACCTGCCAGGAAAGCGTCGCCGTCTCGATGGCGCCGCCGGCGGCTTCGGGTGCCAGGGCGCCCGTGATCCAGCAGATAAGCGAGACGAGCCCGACGAGCGAGACGCAGATGCTCGACACGACCATGACGGCGCGCTCGCCAAGCGACCCGTTCAGAAACGAGACGCGCTCGTCGCCCGTGGTGCGCCGTGCGCCAAAGAGAAGGCCGCCGCTTGCAAGGAACGTGACCGCCGGCACCGCGACCATCTCGACCTTGGACCCCCAGCGGTCGATCCCCTCGGCGTCCCAGTGCGCGGGGATGACATCGGGCAGCATGCCCCATGAGACCGCCAGCGCGATGGCGGGGGAGAAGGCGAGCAGGAGGCACACGGCGGTGACGACGGGTGAAAGCGGCTTAGCGGTGGGTTCGTCCATGATGGGCTCCTCGTGAACAGGGTCTGAATCCATCAATCATAGCCGTTCGATGCGGTCACGGCCTGTATCGAATGTGCATCCCGCCGCGCCGCCCGCTTATCACAGGTACTCGATCTGGGCGCCTTCCGTGTCGCACGTCAGGATATGCGTCGCGCAGCCAGGGAAGCTCTCCTGCAGCCTCACCTGCAGGAACTTGGCGACGATGGTGTCGTCGGTCACGGCCATGAGCGTGGAGCCCGAGCCGGAGATCCACAACGTCTTGGCGCCGCCGGCAAGGCACGTGCGGCGAATCGCGTCGTAGTCGGGAATGAGCGGCCGGCGATAGGGCTCCTGCAGGCGATCGTCGTTGGCGGCGGCGATCAGGTCGGTGTCGCCGGTCTCCAGGCCGCGCGTCATGCCGGCGATGCGGCCCATCTGCCATACGGCGCTCGACAGCGGGATCTGCTGGGGCACGACCTTGCGCGCCTCGCTCGTATGGACCTCGTAGGGCGGGATGATGGTGATGAAGCGCAGGCGGTCGGATACCTCGTAGCGCAGGCAGCGGGGAAGGTCCCCTTCGGGGGTGAACGAGCAGACGGCGCCACCGAGGATGGCGGGCGCGACGTTGTCGGGATGGCCCTCGACGGCGGTGGCGATGCGGACGAGCTCGGCGCGGTCGACCGTGTGGCCGGTGAGCGCTGCCGCGGCCATGATGCCGGCGACGACGCAGGTCGAGCTCGAGCCCAGGCCGCGGGCGACGGGCACCTCGGTCTGGATGTCGATGGATACGGGGAACGGCTCCTCGTCCCACTCACGCAGCGCGTCGACGAACGAGACGTAGACGAGGTTGTCCTCGTTTCGGAACTCCTCGGGGCACCCGGTGATGGTGAGGCGCTCGGCGCGGTCGAAGGTGAAGTGCGAGTAGAGCGACACCGCCATGCCGAGCGTGTCGTAGCCGATGCCCAGGTTCGCGCTGGTGGCCGGAACGGTGATCTTGATCATGCAAACTCCAATCAGACCGGGTCCGTCGCGTCTGCGCGGCGCCGCAGGCCGCCTTCGCGCGCGGCGCGCGGACGCGACGCGGATGCCCGGCGGTTACAGGTTCAGGGCCGCGTGCTCCACGAAGGCGCCCATGGCGTCCACGTCGACCACGTCGGTGTGGAGAGTCGGCTTCTGCTGCAGCGTCGCGAGCTGGGCGGGCGGCGTGGTGCCCGTCGCCTTGGCGAGAACGTCCATGCAGGCGAAGTCGCTCGGAGGGCAGAACAGGCCGAGCGCGCCGGCGACGGCGCGCGGGAACTTGTAGGGGCTTGCCGTGGACAGCAGCACGCGCGCGGCGGTGCCGGGGGAGGCGGGGAGCTCTTCGAGCACGTGGTAGCCGCAGGCGGTGTGCGGGTCGATGACGTAGGCGTTGGCGTCCCAGCAGTCGCGGATGGCAGCGGCGACCTGGTCCTCGTCGGCCCAGCCGCACCCGAAGACGTCCTGGATGCGGGCGAGCACCTCGGCGGGGACGGTGTAGGACCCGCCGTCGGCGAGGCCGGCCATGAGGTTCGCCACGAGCTCGCAGTCGCCGTCGGCCGCGTAGTAGAGCATGCGCTCCAGGTTGGACGAGATCAGGATGTCCATGGAGGGCGAGGTGGTGGTGAAAAACGGCCGCTTGCGGTCGTAGGTGCCGGTGGTGAGGAAGTCGAACAGGACGTTGTTCTTGTCGCTCGCCACGATGAGTCGGCTGACGGGCAGGCCCATGCGGCGCGCATAGTAGCCGGCGAGGATGTCGCCGAAATTGCCCGTGGGCACGCAGAACTCGACGGCGTCGCCCGCCTTGATCGCGCCGGCGCGCAGCAGCTGCGCGTAGGCGGCGAAGTAGTACACGACCTGGGGCACGAGGCGGCCGACGTTGATGGAGTTGGCGCTCGAGAGGACGACGCCCGCGTCGGCCAGGCGCACGGCCAGCTCCGTGTCGGCGAAGATGCGCTTCACGGCGCTCTGGGCGTCGTCGAAGTTGCCGCGGACGCCGCAGACGGAGACGTTCGCGCCCTCCTGCGTGGTCATCTGGAGCTCCTGCACGCGGCTGACCTTGCCCTCGGGGTAGAACACGGTGATGCCGCAGCCCGGCGCGTCGGCGAATCCGGCGAGCGCCGCCTTGCCGGTATCGCCGGAGGTGGCGGTCACGATCATGATCTTCTCGCCCGCGTTGTCGCCCGTGCCGGTGCGCGCCATGAGGCGGGGCAGCATCTGCAGGGCCACGTCCTTGAAGGCGCTCGTGGGGCCGCCGAACAGCTCGAGCACGTAGGTGGAGACGCCGTCGGCGTTGGGCGCCTGCTTGAGCGGGACGAGCGGGGTGACCTCCTCGCTCGCGAACGTGCCGCCGTACGCCTCCTCCACGCACGCCGCGATCTCGTCAGCGGTGTAGTCGGGAAGCAGGATGCCCAGCACCTCGCGGGCGAGCTCGAAATAGCTCTTGGATGCGAGCGTCGCGACGTCGATGGTGGTCTCGCCGAGCGCGTCCGAGACGTACAGGCCGCCATCGGGCGCGATGCCGCGGCGAATGGCTTGCTTGGCGGTGCACGTGGCTTCACGGGAGCGCGTGCTGTGGAACAGACCCATCGGGAACCACCCCTTTATCTAACAAAAGTGAATCGTGGAGATATCGTAGCAGAGCGGTCGCGGTCTGCGCGGTTCTCGCGGTGCATCCGGGTTGCGATACCAGCGGCTGAACACAGGACGTTTTCCGTTTGGAAACAAATGGACGACGTTTCGCACCGGTTTTGACCCTCGACGAAACGGCTAGTACACTTGCACCTACTAAAGTGGCTCCTGCTATCTGTCGCGTCCGCGCTGCATCGCCGCAGCGGGTCTTCGGGCGGCCGGTGGTGGCTTTTCGGGGAAGGTTAGTTGGTTCATGATCAAGGTTGCCAAGTTCGGCGGCTCCTCCGTCGCGGACGCCGAGCATTTCAGGAAGATCAAGGGGATCATCGATGCGGATCCCGCGCGCCGTTTCGTCGTCGTGTCCGCGTGCGGGCGCCGGCGCAGCGGGGACGCCAAGGTCACCGACCTGCTGTATCTCGTGAACGCGCACGTCAAGTACAGCGTGTCGTGCGACGACCTGCTCGACGACATCGTGCAGCGCTACGTCGATATCGCCGACGAGCTGGGTCTTTCCTATCCCATCCGCGAGGAGATGGCCGCGTTTTGCGACAAGGCCCGCACCGGCGGGTTCAGCACCGAGGAGCTCGTCAGCCGCGGCGAGTACTTCACGGCGCGCCTGATGGCCGAGTATCTCGACCTGCCGTTTTTGGACGCCGCCGACGTCGTGGCGTTCCATCATGACGGCACGCTCTCGATGGAGCGCACGGCCAAGCTGCTCGACGAGCGCGCCCCGCGCGGCGGCTTCGTGATGCCGGGCTTCTACGGCGCCACGCGCGAGGGCCGCATCTGCCTGCTCGACCGCGGCGGCGGGGACATCTCCGGCTCGATTCTCGCCAAGTGCCTGGGCGCCGACCTGTATGAGAACTGGACCGACGTGTCCGGCTTCTATTCGGCGGATCCGCGCATCGTGCCCGAGGCGCAGCCCATCGGCCGCATCACCTACGAGGAGCTGCGCGAGCTCTCCTACATGGGCGCGTCGGTGCTGCACGAGGAGGCCATCTTCCCGGTGCGCGAGGCGGGCATCCCGCTCGTGATCAAGAACACGAACGCGCCGTCCGACCCCGGGACGATCATCTCCGAGCACGCCAAGGAGGGCGAGAGCGAGCCCATCATCACGGGCGTGTCGGGCAAGCGCGGCTTTTTGGCCATCAACGTCGCGCGCGACCGCACGACGAGCCGCATCGGTTTCATGCGCCGCGCCCTGTCGGTGTTCGAGCGCTACAACGTGAGCGTCGAGCACATGCCCACGGGCGTGGACCAGTTTGCAGCCGTCGTTCAGGCCGATGACGTGCACGATTCGCTCTACTCGATCATCGCCGACATCCAGGAGGAGGTCCAGCCGCTTCAGATCGAGGTCGTGGAGGACTTGGCGCTGATCGCCACGGTCGGCCGCAACCTGCATGGCCGCGCCGGCGTGGCGGGCCACCTGTTCGGCATGCTCGGCCAGGCGGGCGTGAGCGTGCGCATGATCACGCAGGGCTGCGACGAGATCAACATCATCGTCGGCGTCGAGGAGAAGGACTTCGAGACGGCGATCCGCACGATCTACAAGGCGTTCTCCGATGAGAACGGCATCGTCGAGACGTCGGATCTGGAGCCGACCCCGCAGCCGTTTTAGGGAATCAATCGGCCGCTGATTCCCCAGCAAACCACCGGTCCGGTATATGGGAGGGACATCATGAAGCAGTACACCGTAGCGATTCTCGGTGCGACGGGCGCCGTGGGCACGCAGATGGTCCAGTGCCTGGAGGAGCAGAACTTCCCGGTGGGCAAGCTCAAGCTGCTCGCCAGCGCGCGCTCCGCGGGCAAGAAGGTCGCTTTCGCCGGCGGCGAGGTCGAGATCGAGGAGGCCCGCCCCGAGGCGTTCGAGGGCTGCGATATCGTGCTGGGCGCCGTCGATGACGATATCGCGCGCGATATGCTGCCGAAGGCCGTCGAGGCGGGTGCGGTCGTGGTCGACAACAGCCACGCGTTCCGCCTGGATCCGGATGTGCCCCTGGTCGTTCCCGAGATCAACGCCGAGGACATCTCCTGGCATCATGGCATCATCGCCAACCCCAACTGCGCGACGATCATCGGCCTGGTGCCCACCTGGCCGCTGCACAAGGTCGCGGGCGTGACGCGCATGATCGTGTCGACCTATCAGGCCGCCAGCGGCGCCGGTGCGCCGGGCATGGCCGAGCTCGAGGCGCAGATTGCCGCCATGGGCCGCGGCGAGGCCATCCCCGAGCCTCGTGCGTTCGCGGCCCAGCTCGTGAGCAACCTCATCCCGCAGATCGGCGGCTTCAAGGAGGAGGGCTACACCTCCGAGGAGATGAAGCTGCAAAACGAGGGCCGCAAGATCATGCACCTGCCCGAGCTGCGCGTGAACTGCACCTGCGTGCGCGTTCCGGTGCTGCGTTCGCACTCCGAGAGCGTCACGCTCGAGTTCGAGCGCGACATCACGCTCGAGGAGGCGCGCGAGGCCTTGGCTGCCGCCCCGGGCGTGAAGCTCGTCGACGACCGCGAGGCGGCGAGCGCGCACGACCGCTATCCCATGCCGATCGACACGTCCGACCAGGATCTGATCTGGGTCGGCCGCCTGCGTCGCGACATCTCCAATCCGAACACGGCGCGCGGCATCACGTTCTGGTGCTGCGGCGACCAGATCCGCAAGGGCGCTGCCACCAACGCCGTCCAGATCGCCAAGCTGCTGACCGAGTAGCCGCATCCAATAACGGGGCGAACCTTTGGGGACAGTCCCTTTTTGCTCACGACGGCGCACATGCGCCGTCGTGAGCAAAAAGGGACTGTCCCCAAAGGTTCGCCCCGTTTAGGTTCGGTTAAAGTACGGGCGCTATCATTATCGGTTACTGAGTTTTCATACTGCGTTGGGATGGGTTCGGCGTATGGCTACGAGGTTGTTGCTCGCGGAGGATGAACGCGGTCTGTCCCGCGCCCTTACAGCGATTCTCGAGCACGATGGCTATGAGGTGCAGCCGGTATTCGACGGCTAGGAGGTGCTGCAGGCGCTGGTCCAAGAATCGTTCGATGCGGCGATTCTCGACATCATGATGCCCCAGATGGACGGCATCGACGTGCTGAGTCGCGTCCGTGCGCAAGGCGTTCGAACGCCCATCATCATGCTGACGGCGAAAAGCGAGATCTCCGACAAGGTGCTCGGGCTGGACTCCGGTGCTAACGACTACCTCACCAAGCCGTTTGCCGCAAAGGAGCTGCTCGCCCGCATCCGCGTGCTCACGCGCACGTCGACGGCGCTCGACGCGCAGATGCTCGCGGTGGGCAACATCAGGCTCGACCTCGCCTCCTGCATGCTCGCGGGTCCTGCCGGCCAAGAGCATCTTCCCAACCGGGGGTTCCAGCTCATGCGCGTGCTCATGGCGCACCCCTCCCGCAGGTTTCCCACCGAGCGCCTGTGGGCGGACGTGTGGGGCGACGATGCGCCCCAGGAGCTGAGCGTGGTGTGGGTGCACATCTCCCACCTGCGGAAGCGCTTGGCTGCCGTCGGCGCCGACCAGTGCATACGCGCCGCGCGCAACCAGGGCTATTCGCTAGAGCCGGAAGACGGCACGTGCTCGTGATCGGCCGGGGGAAGCGCAGCGGATTCACCCAGCGCCTGAGGCGCCGATTCATCATGGGCGCGATGGCGGCCGTCACGCTGGTGCTTGCCGCCATCATCGCCGCCATCAACGTCGCGAGTTACCTGTCGGTGTGCCAGCAGGCTGACGGGCGCCTCGCCTACATCGCCAGCTGCGAGGGGCTCGTGCCCTATGCGTCGGGAGAAAAGCCCGGCAAGGACCGGGAGCGCGAGCTGAAAAGCGATCTCGCTAAGTACGGGCTGAGCGTCGAGATGATGTTCGAGCTCCGCTATTTCACGGTCGTCGTCAACGCGGACGGCTCGATGAGCGAGACCTATACCGACCGCATCGCCACGGTGGACGATGACGAGGCCCGTCAGCTGGTGCAGGCGCTCTCGCAGCAGGGGCGCACCAGCGGCTTTTCCGATGCGTACCGGTTCCGTGTGGTCGATGCGCCGTCGACATCCGGCGACGGCGGCGGACGCATGTACATCCTGCTGGATTGCGGGCGCGACCTGTCGAAGTTCTGGGGAACCTTCGCGATGAGCCTGGTGGTCGGCGCGGCGGGCCTGCTGCTGGTCTTGCTGCTGGTCATCATGTTCTCCCATATTGTGCTCAAGCCGGTGGTGGAAAGCTATGAGAAGCAGCGGCGGTTCGTGATCGATGCGAGCCACGAGATCAAGACACCGCTTGCGGTGGTCGATGCGGCGAATGAGGTTCTCAAGATCGAGCATGGCGAGGACGAATGGACGGAAAGCATCCACGAGCAGGTCGAGCGCCTCTCCGGTCTGTGCGAGCAGCTCGTGATGCTGAGCCGTATGGACGAGGGAGGAAGTCGTCTGAACGTGCGCCAGGTCGATATCGCAAAGGTCGTGCGCGAGGCGGCAGTGCCGTTCGAGACGCTGGCGGGCGCGCGCGGCAAGCGTCTGGAGGTGCGCGCGCCGGGGCATCTCGACTATCGCGCGGATCCTGAGGCCGTCGCGCGCGCGTTGGGCCTTCTGCTCGACAACGCGACCCGTTACGCGAGCGAGGGGTCGACCATCGAGCCCGTTGCGGAGGGCGGCGTGCGCGGCATCGTGCTGAGCGTCTCCAATCCGGTCGACGAGGCGCCCGAGGGCGACCTCAACCGCCTGCTCGAGCGCTTCTACCGCCCCGATTCGTCGCGCAGCTCGTCGACGGGCGGTTCGGGCATCGGCCTGTCCACCGTGCGGGCTATCGCCGAGGCGCACGGCGGCAGGGCGAGCGTGTCATACAGCAAGGGCGTCTTGACGTTCAGTATGCGTCTGTAGCGCAGGGGTTGATTGGGGACGGGTTCGTTCCAACCCATGGGCGGCCGCGCAGGCCGCCCATGGGTTGGAACGAACCCGTCCCCAATCAACCCCTGCGCTACCTTTTCTCAACTTAAAGTTGCGCGTTCGCGTGCATGTAGTACCGGACATTCAGAAACAATAGGACCAGAGGCTCGCGCACGCTGCATTGCAGGCTCACGCGTGACGGTCCACGACCCGCCGTGTCGATGTCATCCCAACACTCAACGCCGCATCGACCGCGAGCCCTCTTCCCCCTGATACAGAAAGAAGCTCTATGGATTTCTGGATGAATGAGAATAAGCCCGTGGAGATCGAGGTCGCGGGCAGGCGATACGCGCGCCGCGCCATCAAGACGCATTTCGTGCAGATCGGTGAGAGCTATATCGACTTGGTCAAGCGCTACGTGCTGCCCCTGTGGCAGCCGGGCGACCTGCTGAGCTCAAGCGAGAAGATCATCGCGTTGTGCCAGAAGCGCGTCGTGTACAAAAAGGACATGCCGGTCGGGAGCCTGGCGCGCTTCCTCTCCCGCTTCGCCTCGTCCTCGACGGCCGGTATCGGTGTGAACAGCCCCTACAAGATGCAGTTCGCCATCAACGAGGTCGGCGCGGCGCGCGTGATCTGGGCGGCGGTCTGCGCGGGCGTGGGCAAGCTGCTCGGGCACCGGGGCGTGTTCTACGAGATGGTCGGCCAGGAGGTGTCCGGTCTCGACGGGTTCTACGACCATGAGTTCGAGGAGTGCGGCGAATACGGCATCCGCATCCCCGCGGAGCCCGACTGCGTGTGCGACGAGGTCGAGGCCGAAACCGGCGTGCAGATGATGATCGTCGACGCCAACGACCTCAACGTCGAGATCTTGGGGCACGCATCGTCCGTCGACCTCGACGAGGATATGCTCAAGGCCCTCATTGCCGACAACCCCGCAGGCCAGTCGCGCGAGCTCACGCCGTTCATCTTGATCCGCCCGCTGCCCGAACGCTGATCGCCAGCCGCTCCGGCCCGTTCCGTCCCGTGCGCCATCTGGGGTGCGCGCGTGCGTCGGGAAGCGGGCCGCCGTGATGTCACATCGCTGGTATCACCCGGCCGGAATGCACGGAATCGCAGGCAATTCCGTGCATTCCGGCCGGGTGATACGTTGATGGTTGCATCAAGAGCCCGCACATGGCGAGGGAATCGAATCGCGGGTCGAACGCGCCTCGGTGATGACCGTGCTCCCTGCGGCGGAAGGCCTGCAAATTGTCCGCCGCCCTTCTCGGGGCACTGTGCCACAATAATCGCGTTTGTGTAGATGCGCGGGGGAGCGAAGACGATGTCGGTTGCAGCGACGATGCCTATCATGATCACGCAGGTGGTCGCCATGTTCATCATGATGCTGATCGGGGCGATTCTGTATCGCGCCAAGCTTGTCGACAACACGGGCTCGGCGCAGCTGGCGAGCATCGCCCTTTACGTCGCCACGCCCGCCGTGATCCTGCAGTCGCTCGCCACGAGCTTCGACCCCGACAAGCTTGCGGCGGGCGCCGCCTGCTTCGTACTGTCGTTCCTGTTCACGGCGCTCTCCGCTTTCGTGGCGTGGCTGTTCTTCCGCGATCGCATGCGCGCCGCGCAGATCGGCATCATGATTTCCAACATGGGCTTCATGGGCATCCCGCTCGTGCAGAACGTCCTGGGCGAGCAGTACGTGTTCTACATCTCCGCGTGCATCGCCGCTCAGGTGCCGCTCATGTGGACCTATGGCGTCTGGCTCGCCTCGCAGGATAGGGCGACCATCTCGCCCAAAAAGATCATCACGAACCCCTCGGTGATCGCGGTGGCGATCGGCGTCGTCCTGTTTTTGAGCTCGGTCGACCTCGGGGGCGTCATCAAGGTCGCCGTGGCCGACATGGGCAACCTCAACACGGGCCTCGCGATGCTCGTGATGGGCACCTACCTCGCGCAGACCGACCTGCGCAGCCTGGCGAGGAACCGAAACCTCTATGCCGCGTGCATCCTGCGCCTGCTGGTGGTGCCGGCCCTCGTCATCGCGCTTCTGCTGTTCGTGCCGCTGGATATCACGGTGAAGCTCGTGGTGGTCATCGCGCTGTCTGCGCCGTGCGGCACGGTGTCGGCGATGTTCCCGCAGATGTTCGGCGGCGACTACCGCTTCGGCGCCGGCTTGGTCTCGGTGTCCACGCTCATGTCGCTCGTCGTCATGCCCGCACTGCTCGCCGTGAGCCTTGTCGTGCTGTAGGTGCCCGCACGATGGCTGCGGGCAGCGAGGCGTACCGTAAAGGCGATGCTTCGTTGGTCTTGCATACGCACAGCCTTGATCGAGGGCCCTTTGCTTTCAGTGGGTCGACTGCTCAGGCGGCCTCAAATTGTATATTCCCATCAAGAAACTGCATAAAAATCCGTTTTGGGCAAAACCCATAGAGGAAGTAGGTTGAGTTTGGTGCGATTTTTGAGGCAGCTTTCCCCACATGCGCCACACCCCTCAGCATTTCCGCAGGAAACAACTGGGCAAATGTCGAGGGGTGCGGCGCATGTGGGCAGAAGGCACCGAAAAATCGCACCAAACTCGATATACACGTTTTTCGGGGGCGCCCCGAATCCTCATCCCGCAAACAGCCCCGCGACATCAAGGGGTGCCGCGGGGCTGTCACCCGAACGCCCTCGTCGCGCTACTCGACGCTCTTCAGCGCCTCGATCATGTCGATGCGGTTGAGGGTGCGGTTGGTGATGAGGTTCACCACGAGCGCGAACACGAGCGGCAGCACGGCGGCTATCACGTAGCTCACGGGCGTCACGACGGTCAGGAAGCTGATCGAGGGCATGCGCAGCACGTGGAGCAGCGCATCGCCCAGGACATAGCCGAGCGGCAGGCCGCATACGATGCCGATGCACGTGAGGATGATGGTCTCCTTGTTCACGTAGTGGTGCACCTCGCGCGGACGGAACCCGAGGACCTTGATGGTCGCCAGCTCGCGCTCGCGCTCGGAGATGTTCGTGGTGGACAGCGTGAACAGCACGGCGAAGGCGAGGGCTGCGGCCATGCCGAGGACGATGGCGACCACGGCGTTGATGAGCATGAACGACTGGCTGAAGTCGTCGGCGAGCTCGTCGGTGCTCGTGACCGAGAGGTAGCAGGAATCGTCGCTCATTTCGTCATAGAGGCTTGCCGCGTCATTGGCGCTGCTGCAGATCACGAGCATGCCGTTGGGGGCGAAGCTCCCGTCCGAGGCAAGGGCGGGGGCGTCGTCGCCGAACGCCGCGCGATAGGCGGTCGCGCTCATGTAGACGTAGTTGCCCAGGTAGTTGCGGGCGATGGCCGCGGTCTCGATGTCGGCTTGGTTGAGCTGGGAATCCTGCAGCAACAGCGTGTCGCCGACGGCGAACCCGAGCACCTCGGAGGCGTTTTGCGTGATGACGGCGCCCTCGTCGGGAAGGTCGATGCTCGCCGAGGTGTCGCGCGAGGTCACGCCCATGAATTCGGAGAGCTTGTCGGAGGTGGCGTAGTCGTCGGGCACGACGATGAGTTGCACGGTCTCCTCGTCCTCGCCGTATTTGAGCGTCGTCGAGTCGAGATAGATGCGGACCATGCTGTCCACGCGGGAGTCGTCGGCCACCTCGGCGGCGACGGCGTCGTGATTGCCGGATTCGGTGACCGCCATGAGGTCGTAGTGCGCGATGCGCTCGTACTGCTCGGGAACGAGCTCGGCGACCGAATCCTTGATGGCGAAGCCGCAGACGATCAGCGCCGTGCAGCCCATGATGCCGGCAACGGTCATGAGGAAGCGGCGCTTATAGCGGAAGAGGTTGCGCGCCGTGACCTTGTTCAAAAACGACAGGCGGCTCCAGATGAAGGGGATGCGCTCGAGAAGGATGCGCGAGCCGGAGCGCGGCGCCTTGGGGCGCATGAGCGCGGCGGGGGTGCGGCGCACCTCGGAGCGGCAGGCGAGGTAAGCGGTGCCGGCGATGGCGACGATGAAGATGAGCGAGCCGCCGAACCCGTAGAGCGGATCGAACAGGAACGGGTAGCTCGGCAGCAGGTACATGATGTCGAATACCCAGAAGATGAAGGCGGGCAGCGCGATGAAGCCCAAGAACAGGCCGACGATGCAGCCGGCGGCGCACGCGGCGAGCGCGTAGGTCAGGTACTTGGCGAAGATCTCGCCGTTGCGGTAGCCCAGCGCCTTGTAGGTGCCGATAAGACCGCGCTCCTCCTCGACGAGGCGCGTGATGGTGGTCAGCGACACGAGCACCGCGACGATCAGGAACACGATGGGGAACAGGGTGCCGATGGCCTCGATGGAATCGGCGTCGCTCGAGATGGAGGAATAGCTCGACAGCGATGAGCGCGGCTGGACGTACCAGGTCGCCGCGTCGATGGCGTCGATATCCGCCTGCGCGTCGGCAAGCTCGGCTTCGGCGTCGGCAAACTGCTCGTCCGCCTCGGCGCGGCCGTCCTGCCATTCGGCGAGGCCGTCTTGATACTCGGCGAGGCCGTCCTCGTAGTCCGCCCGGCCCTGATCGAGCTCGGCCTGGGCGTCGACGAGCTCGGCGCGGGCGTCAGCGAGCTGCGCGGCACCCTCCTCGAGCTCGGCACGCGCCGACGCGAGCCTCGCCTCGAGCTGCGCATATGCTGTGGCGCGCCCTTCCGCGAGCTGCTGCTCCAAGGTCTGTTGCGCAGCTGCCCGCTGGTCGGCGATGGTCTGGTCGAGCGTGGCGAGAGCGGAGGCGTACTCGGCCTCCATGCGGGCATCGAGCTCCGCCTGCGCGGCCGCGCGCTGCTCCTCGATCTGCTGCTTCAAGGTCTCGAGGGCGGAGGCGTACTCTGCATCGAGCTTGGAATCCAGCTCGGCCTGCGCGGCTTCGCGCTGCTCCTCGATCGTCTGCTTGAGCGTGTCGAGCGCGCTTCCGTACTCTTCCTCCATGCGTGCGTCGAGTTCGGCCTGCGCGGCCTCGCGCTGCGCTTCGATCGTCTGGTTCAGCTGGTCCAAGGCCGCTTGGTATTCTGGAGCGATGCGCTCTTCGATCTCCTTGATGCCCTGTTCGCGGGCGGCCTCGATGGGGGCGTATGCCTTCTGCTTGGCGGATTCGATTTCGGCGTTGACGCCATCGATGCTCGCCTGGATCGTGGCGGCCTGCTTCTGCTCGCTCGCCAGCATGCTGTTGAGGGCGTCGAGCCCTCCGACCTGCGAATCGAGGATGTTGAGCGTAAGCTGGTGCGCGGCGCGCTGCTCTTCGAGTTCCGCCTTCGTCGCCTCGTAGCCCTCATCGTTGGGGTCGAGGGCCGCAAGCTGGGCGTCGATGCTCTCGATGCCGGCGAGCGCCTCCTGGTAGGAGGCGATGTTCCCGCTGGTCTGCTCGATGGCCGCCTGGATTTGCTCGAGCTGCGTGGTAAAGGACTGCAGGATGTTGTAGGCGGGAGCGAGCTTCTCTTCCAGCTCCGCTTCGGCTTGGTCGCGGGCGGGCTGGAGCTTCTCATCGAGCTGGGTGATGGCGTCGGCGCGCGCGGCGTCGAACTTCTCGTCGATGGTGGCCTTGCCCTGCTCGTATCCCGCCTCGATCTGGGCGTCGAGCTCGGCCTGAGCCTCCTGGCGCGCTGTGTCGAATTGGCTGTCGAGTTCTTCGAGGCCCTGCTGGTACCCCGCCTCGATCTGGGCGTCGAGCTGGTCTTGGGCTTCCTGCCGCGCCGCGCCGAACTGCTCGTCGAGCTGCGCAAGCCCGGTCTGATAACCCTCCTCGATGCCTGCATCGAGCTGATCTTGGGCCTCCTGGCGCGCCTCATCGAACTGGCGGTTCAGCTCGATGAGCCCGCTCTCGCGGCCTGCCTCGATCTGCTCGTTGAGCGTCTTCTGGGCATCTTCGCGGGCCTGGGCGAGCTCTGCTTCCACCTGGGCGCGGCCCGTGGCCTCGCCGTCGGCGAGCTGGGCGCGGCCGTCTGCAAGTTCCTGCTCGCTCGAGGCGATCTGCGCCCAGCCGTCATCGAGCTGCGCCTGCCCGTCGGCCAGCTCGTCCGCGGCATCTGCGAGTTGCGCCGCCGCGTCGTCCAGCTCCGCCTTGCCGTCGGCCAGCTCCGCCTCGGCATCGGCGCGCTCCTGCTCGTACTCGGCGCGCGCGTCGTCGAGCTCTGCCTGGGCATCGCCCTTGACGCGCGCCGTGCGCGCGGCCTCGCGGTCGTCGCGGATGGTGTCCTCGATGCGGTCGGTGACGGCGCGGACCGCTGATGTGTACTCGTCCGAGAAGCACGCCATGCCCTCGGTGCCCTCGAGCGTGAGGTAGGCGACCGTGTAGGAGTCGGTGTTCTCGACGGCGCCCGGGGCCACGATGAACGTGTAGTCGGACGTGGAGCTCGAGCGGAACGACAGCTCGGGGTTGTTGACGTCGGACGCGTCGATCACGATGCCGCAGATGGTGTAGGGGTGGCGCGCGAAGATCGCCTCGTCCGCGTTCTCCGCCTCGTCGATCTCGACGGCGTCCCCGATGTCCAGCCCGCTCGCGTCGATGAACTTCTGCGTGACGGCGACCTCGTCGGCACGCTGGGGCAGCGCGCCCTCGACCACATGGGGGACGTTCAGGCCCGATTCCGACAGCGTCTTGACCTCGACCGACGCATGGGAGCCGTCCACGGTCGTGTAGGCGGTCTCGCTCCAGCCGCCCTCGACGCCGGCGACGCCCTCGACGTCCTCGAGCGCCGCGAGATCGTCATCATCGAGGCCGAGGGTCGAGAGCACCTGCACGTCGAAGAGGTTCTGCTCATCGAAGAAGCGGTCGGCCGCTTCGCGCAGATCGGAGCACGATGCGCGCAGGCCGCAGAACATGGCCACACCGAGGGCGCAGATCACCGCGATGGAGACGAAGCGCTTGAGGTTGTTGCGTATCGTTCGGGCAGTATCCTTGCGGGCGGCTGTGGCCATCATGTCACCTGCCTACCACTCGATATCGGCGATGGGGGTGGGTGCGGGATTGGTGGTCATCTCCGTCACCTGGCCGCTCTTGAACCGGATGAGGCGGTCGGCCATGGGGGCGAGCGCCGAGTTGTGCGTGATGATGACGACAGTGATGCCGTCGTGGCGACAGGTGTCCTGCAGAAGCTGGAGGATCTGCTTGCCGGTCTGGTAGTCGAGCGCGCCGGTGGGCTCGTCGCACAGCAGCAGCTTGGGGTTCTTGGCGAGTGCGCGCGCGATGGCCACGCGCTGCTGCTCGCCGCCGGAGAGCTGGGCGGGGAAGTTGTTCATGCGCTCGGCGAGCCCGACGTTGGCGAGGGTGTCGGCCGCATCGAGCGAATCGGGGCAGATCTGCGCCGCGAGCTCGACGTTCTCCAGGGCCGTGAGGTTGGGCACCAGATTGTAGAACTGGAACACGAAGCCCACGTCCGCGCGCCGGTACTCGACCAG
Organism: Collinsella ihumii; assembly: GCF_030385545.1. NCBI lineage: Bacteria > Bacillati > Actinomycetota > Coriobacteriia > Coriobacteriales > Coriobacteriaceae > Collinsella > Collinsella ihumii. The sequence continues at coordinate 194,373 of NZ_JAUEIQ010000004.1, forward strand.
CTCGGCGTTGCTCGCGCCGGAGATGTCGCGGCCGTCCACGCGCACGGTGCCCGACGTGGCCGTGTCCATGCCGCCCAGGATGTTCAGCGCGGTGGTCTTGCCGGCGCCGGAGGCGCCCAGGATGACCGCGAGCTCACCCTTCTCGACAATGAACGTGGCGCCGTCGAGCGCGTGGATCTCCGCCTCGCCCTGCCCGTAAACCTTGTGCACGTCGGTGAACTCGATGTATGCCATGAGCGTTTCAGCTCCTCAGATTACTCGACAGCGTGTTGTCTAAACATCACTTGCATCTAGTATAGAAGAGGAGAAAGGCGGAGGGGAGAGCTGCTCGACATTCCGGCAGGGATTGTCGAGTCGCCGAACCGTTGCCCGATAGTCAACGTGGCGAAACACTCCGTTTACAGTGATACGGTAGGGTGGTGGTAATAAGGAATGCATGGAAATAAGCGGCATTAAGGAAGATCGATGAGAAAACCGTCGCAGGCAGCGGAGCTCACGCGTGCCAACATGACCAAGGCGTTTTGGGATCTGTACATGGTGAAGCCCATCGAGAAGATCACCATTCGAGAGATAACCGACCATGCGGGCTATAACCGCGCGACGTTCTACCTGTACTATCGCGACGTCTACGACCTGTTCGAGCAGATCGAGGACGACATTCTCGATCAGGTCCGTACGTTGGTTCAGGACCGCCTGCTCGCAGGGGATACGCTCGACTTCAGCCATCATATGGGCATGATTCTGGAGCTCGCCCAGCGTTTTGACGGATACCTGCCGCGGCTCATGAACGGCGACCCGAGCTTCGGCGACCGCCTCAAGGAGATCATCGCGCCGCTGCTCGACCGCTTCATCCTGCCGGAATGCGGCCTGAGCGAGGCGGAGCAGGGCGTGCTGCGCGAGTTCTATCTGTCCGGGCTGCTGGGGGCCATCACGCAGTGGATGTCGTCTGAGCGCCGCATGCCCATCAATCGCCTGATCGAGCTGCTGGTCGCGGCCGCGATTCCGTGCGAGAGCGTCGCTCGGGCGTAGGCGCGCGGCTGCTGCGCCCGAGCGGCGCCGGTGTGGGGTGCGCAATCAGAGGGAGGGGGTCAATGACACAGAATGGGCGATTTGGCACGCTAAAAGGGGTTAATAAACGCTCTTAGCGTGACATTTTGCCCATTCTGTGTCATTGACCCCCCTCCCTCTTGTGCCTCCGAGCGTGACATTTTCGCGCAACGGCGACATTTCGGGGGTGCCGAATGGATCAATCTGCGCCATCTTGGGCATCCGGCTGCTCCTCGAGTGCCGCGCGCAGGTCGCTCAGGGCGCGCTGGAGCGCCTCCGCGTCCTTGATGAAGTTATCCGGCTGGTCGTAGCGGGCGCGGCAGACGGCGTCTGCGAGCGAGCGTGCCGCGTCGGACGCGCGCGGGGCCCTCTTCGCCACGGCGCCCGCGATGTCCTCTTCGGTGGCGTGTGCAGGCCAGGCGACATCATACGTTCGCGCCATATGGAGCATCTCGGACCAAGCGGCCTCGGCGGCGCGCGCCGGCTGCGAGGTGGCACCGGCCACGGCGCGCATGCGCCACGCGTGGCGAGCGCGCCGTATCGCACGGGGGCCGAGAAGGATCGCCGCGATGATCGCGCCCGCGCCTGCAAACGGCGCCGCCTGCCGTGCGACCGCGGCAACCTGGCTGAGCGCGTGCTGAACGGGGTCGGCCGCATCGCTGCGCCCGCCGTCGCCGCCGCTGTCGGCCTGCTGCGCCGGGGTGTCGGGCTGGACGGGCGCGTCCGGCGTGAGGGGGGATGCAGGCGTGGTCGCATCTTGCTGCGTGGAGTCGGGCTCGTCCTGTTCGATGAGCGTTCGCCCGATCGACGCCTCGGGAAGCTCCCCTTGCCCGGGCGTCACGTCGAAGGGGACCCAGCCGACCCCGTACAGATAGGCTTCGGTCCATGCGTGCAGGTCGCGGTTGGTGACCACATAGGTATCTCCCGCCTGCCCATCGGACGTGCGGTATCCGAGCGCGATACGCGTGGGCACGCCGAGGGCGCGGCCCAGCACCGCGAACGCCGAGGCGTAGTGCAGGCAGTACCCCTCTCCGGAATCCAAAAACGACGCGATAACCTGCAGGTTGTTTTGACCGTCTCCGTCCGGGGCATCGAGGGAGTACGTGAAGCGCGGGTCGTTGAAGTATTCGAGCAGAAACTCCAGCGACGTGAGCTCACCCGTGAGCTCGTCGTATTCATCGCGCGGAGCGATTTGGGACGCCAGGTCGACGACGCGTGCGATCTGGTCCGGCAGCTCGTCGGGAAGCGCGAGGTAGGCTCCATCGACTTCTGCGTGATCCTGGTCCAAAAGCTCCTGCCAGGAGTCGCGCCGAGCCTGCCAATCGCTTGTGGTGTCGCCGGGGCTCGCGGACCAGATTCTCGACTGGAGCGAGCCGATCAGCATCCCGCCGATGCCGCTCAGCGAGCTGCTGTCGGTGATCGGGGAGATGTAGGCCGCGTCGACGGCATAGACCTGGCTGCGGTTCGTGATGGCCTGCGTGCCGAATACCGACCCGTCGGGGCTCCAGCGCCAGTCGCCCTGCGACTGGTCATCTGCCGTCTGCGTGTCGTACGCGCCGATGGGAAGGGGCGCGAACCGCGAGGAGAGCGCATCGATGCTGATGTGCGCGCTGATGCTGCGGATGCTGCCGACCGAGGTCGCGTTCGTGTTGCGCACCGTCTCGATGGCGGCATCGGGGCTCGTCCACGAGCCGGGCAGCGCCTGGGGCATGTCCTCGGTGGGGTCCGCAGGGGAGAAGAGCTGCTCGAGCAGGCCGCCGGAGCCCGCGGAGGGGGCCGCGTCGATGCGCCAGACGTCGCCCGAGAAGTCTCCGAGCGTGGTCAGGCGCAGGTAGAGCGCCTGGCGCGAGGTGGTGGTGTAGGTGAGGGCGATGGTCTCCTGCGGTCGCGTAAGGTCGCGCTTGAGATCCATGATGGGACTCACCGTGTTCGAGGCGAGCACGTTCGATTGAAGGCCCGTGTCGAGGGGAAGCCGCTGCGCGTCGGCTGCGGCTTGCGGCGCGAGCAGGCATGCGACGATGGTCGCCGCCGCGCAGGAGGCGAGCGCGGTCGGCCGCAGGGACGCCAGCGCGCCGAGGGGGCCGCGCCGCTGCGCGCCCGGCTGCGCGCTGACGGGCCGGTTGTCGGCGCTTCCCGCGCACGCGAAGGCGCGCAGGGCGAGCCCGCAGAACACGGAGATGGCGATGTGGGAGAACTCGCTTGCCACGCCCATGAAGACGAAGCGCACGGCGAGTAGCGCTAGGGGCAGGCAGGCGACGGCCGGTCGCGGCCTGTGCGAGACGAGCAGCACGTGGAGGACCGCAGCGACAGGTGCCATGAGGAGCACGAGCGCGGCATCGGAGACAGGGCCGCAGCTGACCGGGACCCACTGTCCGAAGTACAGGTCGTATATGCCCCGCGCGCAGACCGGCGCGATCCAGCCGAGGCCGCCGCCGTTCCCGTCGATGCCGAGCTGCTCGAGGGACGTTTCGGGCGAGAAGACGTCGAGCGAGGCGTTCATGCCGATGAGGGATGCCGCGCCGAATACGGCGCTGCCGCATATCAGCAGCAGGACCGAGGCGTATATCCCCATGCGGACGGCAGGGCGCGTCCGCATGCGCGGCAGCCAGCGGACGCAGGTCGCCTCCAGCGCCACGATGATGCTCACGACCTGGCCGAATAGCCACCAGGCCCCGGGCTCGATGAGCGTCGCGGCAAGGGAGAAGGTCTCCAGGAGCACGACGACGCAGCAAAGCGCGGATGCCAGCGCGGAGCCTGCGGTCGGCGCCGGGGTGCTCACTGCGCCCGGGCGGCGCCTGCGGGCGCGGTGCGGACGCAAGGCGTCCTCGCGGTGCCTGCTCGCCGTATCCGGTGCCCCCGTGCCTCCCGTCGCGCGCGGGTGGACCACGGCGAGCTGGCTCGACGCGATCTCCGATCGCAAGGCGTCCTCGAGCGCGCCGACCACGCGATCGGTGATCAGGACGACGGGGCGCGCGGCGCCAGCTGCCCCGGCGCCGTGGCGCGCGTCGCGTGCGATCTGGGCGTTGCGACGGGCGGCCTCGCGGCGACGGGCCTCCCCGCCCTGCGGCGCATCGGGCTGCAGGGCGGCGAGGAGCCTGCCGACCCGGTGCATGCCGACCGCGCGTGCGCGCCCGTCGGTCACGAGCACCTCGTCGCGCGCCCCTCGCTGCGCGGCGAGGCGGACAGAGGCGGTGTACGCCTCCGCGGCGAGCGATTCGATATCGTCGACCTCGAGCGTATCGACGACAACGACGGGATAGACGTTGTGCTCCCGCTCGAGCTCGAAGGACATCAGCTGGCCGTGGTGCGCGCTCTGGCGCCATGAGATCGCGCGCAGCGGGTCGCCCTTCTCGTAGGGCCGGACCAGGGCGGATGAGCGCTCGCGGACATCTGCGGGCGCAAGCGCGGGCGCACGGCCGGCGAGCCGGTCGATCTCGGGTACGGGCAGGTCGTGGGCGCGCGGGGGAATCCACATCTCGCGGGTGGACGCGACGGCCCTCCGCGTGATCCAGAATCCGAACAGGTCGCGCGTGCGCACCACGCTTCCGCCGGTGCAGTACAGGCCGCGATTCTCGGGCTCCGCGTCGCCTGCGACCTGATCGATGACGCGTCCGCGCTGGTCGAGCCTGAGCCACGTCGTCTGGATGCTGACCGGTCGCGCCGCGATCGCGCGAAGGACGCGCGCGCCCGCGGATCCACGGGCGCCGTCCTGGTCCCCCTCGCGCCACGTGGGGCTGAGCACCCAGCCGAGGATCGCGCTGGCCAGTCCCCACGCGAGCGCGCAGGCCAGCGCGACGCATCCCGCCATCAGGGCGATCGACGCCGTCCCCGCGCTCAGGACGAGCAGGACCGCGGCGATCTCGAACGCGATGACGGCGGCGACGGTGGGCCGCAGGGGGAGGGGGCGCGCTGCGAGCCTGCGTCGCGCGCGCCGCACGTTGCCCGCAACGGTCCCGCGAGCCGGTGCATCGGGTTTCGTGGCGCGGCGCGACATGGGGCCCTCCGGTCGCTCGGGGCCTATGCGCGGTGCGGCGCGGGCACGTCGGACAGGATGAGCTCGAGGGTCTCCTGCTGCCGCTCGAGCGGGCCGGACGCCACCGAGGGGTCGCTGAACACGACGCGGTGCGTCAGCACATGCGGCGCCATCGCGCGCACGTCGCCCGCGTAGACGGCGGCCTGCCCGTTGACGAGCGCGCGCATGCGGCTCATGGCCAGCAGGGCGAGGCCGGCGCGCGGAGAGGCGCCGAGCCTGGTGCGGGTGCTCGTCCTCGTCGCGTTGAGCAGCGCGACCGCGTACGACGCGACGGCCGGCGCCACATGGATGCGGGCCGCGGTGGCGGTGATGGCGGCGAGGTCGCGCGCGCTGCAGACGGGCTTGAGGGAGGCGAGGGGATCGCGTCCGCTCGGCGCCATGAGCATGCGCGTCTCCGTCTGCTGATCCGGATAGCCGAGGGAGAGCCGGCACATGAAGCGGTCGAGCTGGGCCTCGGGCAGCGGATAGGTGCCCTCCATCTCGACGGGGTTCTGCGTGGCGATGACGATGAAGGGCCGCGGCAGCTCGTAGGTCGTGCCGTCGACGGTGACCCGGCGCTCCTCCATGGCCTCGAGCATGGCTGCCTGCGTCTTGGGGTTCGCGCGGTTGATCTCGTCGGCGAGCACGATCTGGGCGAACAGCGGTCCTCGGTGGAACGTGAATTCCTGCAGCTGCTGGTTGAAGATGGAGACGCCCGTGACATCGGAGGGAAGCATGTCGGGCGTGAACTGGATGCGCGCCACGCTGCCGCGGATGGCGCGGGCGAGCGCGCGGGCAAGCGTGGTCTTGCCGATGCCCGGAACGTCTTCGAGAAGCAGGTGCCCGCCGGAGGCGAGCGTCAGGACGGACAGCTCGAGCGCCGATCTCCTGCAGGAAAGCGTCGCGTCGAGGGCGTCGATCAGCGCGCCGACGATGCGCGCCGCGGTGGCGCGCCGCTCAGCGTCGTCTGGTTTCGGCGTTGCGGGTGACCCGGTGCGCCTATGCGTCGATTCGCTCATGGCCGCCTCCGATCATGGGTGAGATGGCGTTGATGAGGTTGGAACGCTCGTCTTATTGTTGCATGTTTCGCTCGGCCGCGACGATCAGATCGTCGTAATGGGCGATTTTGTAATCGAGGAGCTTGAGCCCCTCCTCCATTTCGGCGATGCGGTCGCGCAGGACGTCGCGCTGGTTCTCGAGCAGCTGCTTGCGAAGCGTCAACGTCTCGTCGCCCCGCTCGAAGAGCTGCATGTATTCGGTGAGCGCTTCGATGGAGACGTTTGCCGAGCGCATGCATTTGATGAACTCCACGCGCGCGAGGTCGGCCTGCCCGTAGTCGCGCACGCCGCTCGAGGTGCGGCGGATGTGCGGCAGCAGCCCGATGCGTTCGTAGTACCTCAGCGTATCGGCGGAGATATCGTATTTCTGGGAAACCTCGGCGATCCTCATGGTCTTCCTTCTTTCACGTCTCTGGACGCTCGTTCCTGCGTGCCGGCAGGACGCGAAAAGCGCAGCTTTCATTCTCCCATCTTGAGTGAGGTTCAAGTCAAGCGCGCATCTGCGCTTGTTCCGTAGATGCGCAAGAAATGCTTTAGACTGAGTGCCAAAACGATGCCAAGCGAAAGGATATATGGCATGACAAACGATACGGCTGCATACCGGGATGCGGCAGAGGGACTCGTTCGATTCATCGAATCTTGTCCCAGCATGTTCCACACGGCGGCGACCATCCGGGCGCGCCTGGACGCCGCGGGCTTCACCTATCTGCCCGAGGGGGCGCCGTGGTTCATGGAACCGGGCGGAAGCTACTACACGATACGCAACGGCTCGAGCATCATCGCCTGGCATGTCGGTCGCGACCTGCCGCAGGACGGGTTCCACTTCCAGATCGCCGCATCGCACGCGGACTCGCCCACCTTCAAGCTCAAGGCGGTGTCCGAGCTCGAAGGCCCGGCGAACTACCTGCGTCTCGATATCGAGCCGTACGGAGGCACGATCGACTACACCTGGTTCGATCGGCCGCTGTCGCTCGCCGGTCGCGTGCTCGTGCGCGACGGGGCGCGCGTGGTGAGCCGCCTGTTTTCGCTCGATCGCGACGTGGCGCTCATCCCGAGCCTCGCCATCCACCTGGACCGCAGCGTCAACAGCAGCTTCTCGCCCAACCGGGCCGTCGACCTGTATCCGCTGTTCTCCGCCGGCGAGCTGACGAGCGGGGCGGTCGATGCGCTGGTGGCCGAGGAGCTCGGCATCACGCCCGATCGGATCTTGGCGCGCGATTTGTTCCTGGTGAACCGTCAGGCGCCGCGCGTATGGGGAGCTGTCGACGAGTTCGTCTCGGCGCCCAAGCTCGACGACCTCATGTGCGCCTATACCGCGCTCGAGGCGTTTTTGGCCTCCAAGAACGAGCGCGACGTGTCGGTGTACGTGTGCTTCGATAACGAGGAGGTCGGCTCGCACACCAAGCAGGGCGCGGCGTCGACGCTTCTGCGCGACACGCTCGAGCGCGTGAACGCCCGTATCGGCCGCACGCCGGAGAGCCTCGTGCGCGCGCTGGCCGGCTCCATGCTGGTGAGCTGCGACAACGCGCATGCCGTCCACCCCAATCATCCCGAGAAGGCCGACGAGGCGAACGATCCGCGCCTGAACCGCGGCATCGTGATCAAGGAGGCGGCGAACCAGCACTACTGCACCGATGCCTTCTCGCGCGCCGTGTTCTCCGCGATCATGGACGATGCGGGAATTCCGTACCAGACGTTCGCGAACCGCAGCGACATGGCCGGCGGTTCCACGCTCGGTAACATCTCGAACGCGCACGTGAGCATGCACGCCATCGATGTGGGATGTCCGCAGCTCGCCATGCACTCGAGCTACGAGACGGCGGGTGCGCGCGACGTGGCGCATGTCATCGACGCGCTGACGGCGTTCTATGATGCCGACATCCGCATCGAGGGAGCGGACGCGGCAACCATCGCCTGAGCGACCCCATCCCTGTGCAAATAGGGGGACGTACCTTGTTCGTGCATTTTTGCACGGAACAGGTACGTCCCCCTATTTGCATTCAATGGTGCTGCCGTGCTAGTGGATGAAGTTGGTCCAGGTGCCGGCTTCTTGGGCGGGCGGCTCGATGCCCACAGCGCGGCCCGCCTCGATGCATTTGAGCATCCAGGCCATGTTGCGGCCGAGCTGGCGCATGGTCCACAGGCCCTCTTTGTCCTGCTCGACCTCCTCGACGGAGTTGCCGTGCACGTTGTTCCAGTACCGCGAGCTCACGATGGGCATCTGTGAGATGGTGAAGAACTTCTGGATGTCGTCGAGCGCCGCCGTGGTGCCCGCGCGGCGCGCGCTCGCCACGGCTGCCGCCGGCTTGTGGGCGAAGACGTTCGGCTGCCCGGCGCGCCCGTTGGCGTAGAAGAGCCTGTCCATGAATCCGAGCAGAGAGCCCGCCGCATGCGCGTAGTGCACGGGCGCGCCGAACACGAAGCCGTCTGCCTCGGCGGCCTTGGCGCGGAACTCGTTCACCGTGTCGTTGAAAACGCAGGCGCCGCGCGTGTTGCAGCCGCCGCAGGAGACGCACCCGCCCACGGGCTTCGCCCCGATCCAGAAGATCTCGGCCTCGACGCCGGCGTCTTCGAGCGTGCGCGCGATCTCCTCGAGGGCGCGATTGGTGCAGCCCGTCTTGTGCGGACTGCCGTTGACCAACATGACCTTCATGCCAACTCCTCCTGATGCAAATTGGGGGACGTACCTTTCTCATGCATTTTTGCATATCGGGGACGTACCTGTTGCGTGCATGCATGCACGCAACAGGTACGTCCCCGATTTTGCACGGTATGGAATGACCGGCGGTCTTTAGTGCTCGACTTCGTTGCGCAGCGGCTCGCCCGCCGCGAGATGCTGCAGGTTCTCCGCGGCGATGTGCGCGATGTTGTCAAGCACGGTGTACAGGTGGAACTGCCCCGCGACGTGCGGGGTGATGAACAGGTTGGGCGCATCCCAGAGCGGATCGTCGGCAGGCAGGGGCTCAGGCGTGGTCACGTCGAGTGCCGCGCCGGCAAGCTGCCCCGATTCGAGCGCCGCGATCAGGTCGGGCTGCACCACGAGGTCGCCGCGGCCTCCGTTGGCAAAGTAGGCGCCGCGCTTGCACTGCGACAGGAACCGCGCGTCCACCAGCCCGCGCGTCTTGTCGGAGCTCGGCAAGAACGAGACGATGACGTCGGCGTCGGGCAGGACGGTCTCGATATCGTCCATAGCGCACACGGCGTCGAAGCCCTCCGGCACCACGCCCACGCGCCGGCGCACGCCGGTCACGCGCGCGCCCATGGCACGGCAGAGCTGGGCGAAATGCGTGCCGATGTCGCCGGCGCCCAGCACGAGCACCTGCGCCCCGGCGAGCGTGGTGACCGCGCCCCGGTCGGTCCACGCATGGGAGCGTTGGTCGTCGCGGTAGGTGTCGAGGTGCTTCATGAGGGCGAGCACCATGGCGAACATGTGCTCGGACACCGCCTGCCCGTAGGCGCCGACCGCGCAGGCGAGCTTGACCGATGCGGGCACGGTGCCCGCGGGGTTTACGTAGTTGTCGTAGCCCGCCGAGTTGAGCTGCAGCATCCGCAGGTTGCGCGCGGCCTGCAGGCGGTCGACGGCGAGGCTGCCGATGATGGCGTCGGCAGCCGCGATCTCCTCATCGGTGACCGCGGCCTTGGTGGTGTATCGGAAGTCGGCGTCGGGGGCGCCCGCCTCGAGGACGGCGCGCTGCACATCGTTGAAGGGGAGCAGGACGAGGACGTTCATGGGCACTCCTTTTGGTTCGGGGAGGTGGTGTCGATTCACGTGCCCCCAGTATATCGCCATGGGTTGTCCCGGCGCATGGGCTGCGTACCAAAGCGCCCGTCGCGCCCGTGCGTCCGCGTGTCCGCGTGCCCGCCCTCGCCTCGCTCCGTTCCCGCGCTATCGCGTGCGCTGGATGCGCGGCGTCTTCAGCCGGAACAGGCCGTGCTGGTTGCAGAACACGTACAGCAGGCCGCTGCCGCGCATGGGGAAGCGCACCTCGGGGCTCTGTTCGGGATAGAGCTTTTTCAGGCTGACCGTATCGCTGGTCACATAGGTGGCAAAGCTCAGGTAGTGCTGCTTGGTCATGGGGTGGTCGAGCGTGAGGTACCAGTCGTTCTCGATGCGCTCGACGTGCACGCGGTGGGCGTCGTCCTCGTCGGCGTCCTCGGCCTCCTGCGACATCAGCTGCACGCCGCAGCACGAGAACGACCCCTCGCCCATGGCGTGCACCACGTTGCCGCAGATGGGGCAGACGTAGAACTTCGAGCGCATCATGTTGCCGGCGCGGTTGGCGTTCTCGCGCACATCGCCGGTCAAGAGCTCCGCCACCGACACGCCCAGCGCCTGGGCCAACGCATCGATGAGCGAGATGTCGGGCAGGCCGCGTCCGGACTCCCATTTGGATACGGCCTTGTCCGTCACGCCGACGGCCGAGGCGAGCTCGCGCTGCGTGAGGCGCTTGCCCTCACGCAGGCTCTTGATGATTTCTGCGGTCACATATCTTCCCATGGAGAAAACTCCTTCTCGTTCGGTGGATTCTTCTGCGCGCCCACCCATTATGGAAAAGCGGGCGCGCACAGACCACCTACGCACCGTAGAGTGCGCGCGGAAGCGGGACTGCAGTGGGTTGGTTGGGGACGGGTTCGGTTCAACCCATCCCGCCGGCACGGGCCGCCGTGGCGCCTTCCCGCAGAAAACGAAGTGACGGTTTCTGCGGGAACAGCAGGGATGTTTTGCATAACGGCCAAAACGATATGCCTGTTTACCTTGTGGTCCTATATCAAGCTCGAATCGATATGCATATTTCGTTCGAACTTCCCGCAGAAACCGTCACTTCGCCAAGCATGGGTTGGAACGAACCTGTCCCCAAACAACCCCTGCTACGAAGCGCTGCCCTCGCACAGGCGGAGCGCTTCGGTCGCCATGGCGTCGACGGTCATACCGTCGTGCGCCAGCAGCTCTTGAGGGTCATAGCGGTCGGGGAAGCCGGCGTGCACGCCGAAGCAGCGCACGCGGGTGCCGAGCGGACCCAGATAGCGCGCGACCTTCTCGCCCCAGCCGCCCTCGAGCACGCCGTCCTCGATGGTCACGATCAGGTCGTGCGTGCGCGACAGGCGCTGCAGGCAGGCATGGTCGAGCCCGGTGATGAAGCGCGGGTTCACGAGCGTCGCGCGCTTGCCGCTGCGGCGCTCGATCTCGTCGGCGACCTGCGCGCCGAGGTCGAAGAAATCGCCCAGCGCAAGCACGGCGATCTTCGAGCCCGAGCGCACGACCTGGTAGGCAGGGGTGTCGAAGGCTGCATCATCGCACGCCGGGCCGTCTGCCGGCGCCGGCGCGCTGACGACGGGTACCCGGATGGCTACGGGCATCTCGCGCTGCTCGAGCGACCAGGACAGCATGGCGGTGTATTCCTCGGGATTGGTCGGGGCGAGGTAGCGCAGGCCGGGCATATCGCCCAGCATGGCGATATCGAAGTAGCCGAGATGGGTCTGGTCGGTCGTTCCGAACACCGACGAGCCGTAGACCAAGATGGTCGCAGGGGCGGCGTTCAGGCACAGGTCGTGCCACAGCTCGTCGTAGGCGCGTTGCAGGAAGGTGCCGTAGATGCCGAGCACCGGCTTCGCCCCGCCTGCGGCGAGCGCGGTGACGAGCGTCACGGCATGCTCTTCGGCGATGCCGACGTCGAGGAACTGCCGTCCCGCCTGCGCGCGGCGCTCGGGCGTGAAGCCCATGATGTAGGGGGTCGCGGCGGAGACGGCGACCACGCGCGGATCGCGCTCCATGGCGGAGACGAGGCATGATGCCGTGAGCTCGGCGTAATTCGCATGGGGAGCCACCGGTTTGCGCGGCTCGCGCGCGCCGGTCGCAAGGTCGAACGGGCCGACATGGTGCCAGCCTTCTGGATCGGCCTCGGCGGGGGCATAGCCCATGCCCTTGACCGTGCGGACGTGCAGCACGACGGGGTGGTCGATGCCGTGAAGCTCCTCCAGCGCGTCGACGAGCGCCAGCACGTCGTTTCCGTCGTCGAGGTAGCGGTAGTCCAGGCCGAGCGTGCGGAAATAGTTGTCCTGCGCCCGCCCCTTGCTCTCGCGAAGCAGCGCCAGGTTGCGGTAGAGTCCGCCGTGGTTCTCCGCGATGGAATGATCGTTGTCGTTCACGATGATGATCAGGCCGCTCGCGAGGTCGGCCGCGTTGTCGAGGCCCTCGAACGCAAGGCCGCCAGAAAGCGAGCCGTCCCCGATGACCGCGATGACGTCGTGGGTCTCGTGCGCCAAATCGCGCGCATAGGCCATGCCGAGCGCCAGCCCGACAGAGGTCGAGGTGTGACCCATGGCGAACAGGTCGTGCTCCGACTCGAGCGGGTTCGAGAACCCGGACACCTCGAGGTAGTGCGCGGGGTCGCAAAATGCATCGGCGCGCCCCGTGAGCATCTTGTGCGCATAGGTCTGATGCGAGACGTCGAAGATGATCTTGTCGTGCGGGGATGAGAACACGCGGTGCAGTGCGCATTCGAGCTCGATGGCGCCGAGGTTGGGGGCCACATGGCCGCCCACCGCCGCAGAGCTTGCGAGTATCGCCTGGCGAATCTCCTGGCAAAGGGTCGGAAGCTCGCTGCGATCGAGTGCCTTCACGTCAGCAGGCGACGCGATATGCGAAATGATCATGCCGCGCGACCCTCCCTCCGCATGCATCGAGCGGCGCGCCCCCTCAGGCACCGCAGTAACTTATCCACTATCTCACAAATCCCCGCGCAATGTGTGGCGGGAGTGCGAGCGTTGTTCGAGCGCGGGGTTGAATAGCAACAAAACAGCAGGTGAACGGTGCAATCTCTGTCTTGAAAAGACATGGTGCGCCGAAGTGGAAATGCATGAGCGGCGCGAATCGCGGCCTGGGCGGCGGGGGGGGGCGTCGCGAGGGGCGCTGGAGTCGCGGGCGTCCTCCTGTCCGTACGTTTCGGAACGGTTTCAGGCGTGTCTCGATTTCGAAACGAACGGTGTTCCTCAGGTGTTTCCCGTGATGTAACGTTTTATCCTGAACGTGCGAACAGTTCGCAGACGATTGTGAGGAAAACGCCGACCAATCCACTCCGCGCCGGTCGGCCCCATGCCTGGCCCCACGAAAGCAATCGGTCGACGCTCCCCAAGATGTCCCGTCGGAAGAATCGAGTGAACGATGAAGTCTGCAGCACCACACGCGCCCTACGTCCAGCGTCCCGCAACGTCGACGGGCACATCGACGACCGCCAACACGCGTCGCGCCCAGAAGGACTCAAGGGAACCGGAGGCCATGACGGCCTATCTTTGGTCCATGTTGCTCCGCGCCCCGGGAAGCCTTGAGCAGATGGAGAACGCTTAAGGAAACGCCGATCAATTCATTCCGCGCCCGGCGCCTCTGTGGCGGGTGCCGCGAAAGCGCCCAATCACGAGCTCCCCAGAATCTGGCCGCCGCGGAAGATGGCCACAGCCGAGCGCTCGAAGGCGCGGTAGGCGTCGGTCTTTTGCGACTTGAGCGAGATGAGGCAGAGCGGCACGCGCACCTGATCGCACTGGTCGACGGGAAGGAACGTCAGCAGGTTCCCACTCGTCTGGTTGAACGGCAGCACGGCGCCGAACGCCATGCCGTTCTGCTCGCTGAAAAACGCGCTGACCTGCTCATCGGTCGCGTTGGAGGGGAAACGGACCGCTTCCGAGGCGAGCCCGCGCTCGCGATACATGGCGTGGATCGAGTGGTTGAAGTCGTCGAACGTTTCGGACCAGACGACAGGGTAGGGCGCCATCTCGCTCAGCGTGATGGTTCGGTTGTGCGCGAGCGGATGGGTGCGCGCGAGCGCCACGCCGGTCGGGAGGCTGCCGACCGAGACGCAGTCGGTACCGGGGCTCGCGTACTCGCCGAGCGTGCAGGCCGCGTCGATGATGCCGGCGTGCAGCGCCTCGATGGATTCCCTGCCGGGGGCGATGAAGATCTCGAGGTCGAGCCCGAGGCGCTTGCCGATGAATTTCGAGAGGCTCGCCATGACCCCTTCCGCGTTGGCGAACGAGGGCGAGCACAGCGCGATCGACATGTGCTCGTTGTCCCGCGAGGTGGGGAAGTGCTTGGTGAAGTCGTCGAGCTCGTCGAAGTTCGCCAGCGTCTTGCGCGCGCGTTCGTAGAACGCGACGCCCACGGCGGTGGGCTTGACGCCGTGGTTGCCACGGGTGAGCAGCTGGATGCCGAGCTCATGCTCCAGCTCCGAGATGGCTTTGGATACAGCCTGAACGGTGACAAACTGGCGCTTCGCTGCAGCGGAAAGAGACTTGCCTTCCACGGCGTGAACGAAATACCTGATTTGCCTGATGTCCATAGCCCTTGTTTCATGTAACGGGTCAAAGTCGCCTTTGACAATGCTCTCGTACGGGCTAACAATATGCTGAAATGTGGGTGGACGGCTAGCCATTCAGGCCTCCCTAAACTAATTGTAGAGGGACGTTGAGGGTGTTTTCGCACGTGCGCTGCCGGCAAAAAGCGGGTATGATGCGGGGACACGTTGGTTAGCCACGGTTAACCACCGTGTCCCCGCCCCTGTTCCGAACAGGTTGCGGGCACGTAACGGGCGAGACGGAATGCGGAAAGGTGGCCTCATGATTCCGGCGAATTTGGTGCAGGCGCTCACGTGGGCGGCTTTGGGATGCGGATTCACCTGGTTGATGACGACGGCGGGCTCGGCGGTCGTCTTCTTCTTTCGCGGCGAGCGCAAGCTCATGCACCACATCTTCCTGGGTTTCGCGGCGGGGGTGATGATCGCGGCGAGCGTCTGGTCGCTGCTCAACCCCGCCATCGAGCAGGCGGAGGAGCTCGGGCAGATCGGCTGGATTCCCGCGGCGGGCGGCTTCTTGCTCGGCGTGGCGTTTCTGGTCGCGCTGGACTCCCTGCTGCCCCACCTGCACATGGATGCAGACGAGCCCGAGGGCATTAAGAGCAGCTGGAAGCGCACGACCCTGCTCGTGTCGGCGGTGACCTTGCACAACATTCCCGAGGGCATGAGCGTCGGCCTGCTGTTCGCCATGGCGGCCCAGCAGGCGGGTGCCGCCGGCGAGGCGTATCTGGGCATGGCGCTTGCGCTGGCCGCGGGTATCGGCCTGCAGAACTTCCCCGAGGGCGCGGCGATCTCGCTGCCCCTGGTGCGCGAGGGGTTCTCGCGGCGGCGCGCCTTTGCCATGGGCAGCCTGTCGGGCATCGTCGAGCCCATCTTCGGCATCCTCGTGGTGCTGGTGTCCGGGTGGATCCAGCCGTTCATGCCCTGGCTGCTCTCGTTTGCCGCGGGCGCGATGGTGTACGTCGTGGTCGAGGAGCTCATCCCCGAGGCCCATCTGGGGGAGCACTCCAACGTGGGAACCTTCGGCGTCATCGCGGGCTTCGTGGTGATGATGGTGCTCGACGTGGCGCTGGGCTAGAGGGTGCCGGTCGATGGCCGATACCGGCCCGGTCCCGGGCGCTTTTCACGTGCTCTGCGGAGCCGTTCGAATCGAGAGTACGCTATAGGCACGTCGTCCGGGCGAGAGTACGCTATAAGCACGTTTTTCGCCCGAAAGCGTGCCCATAGCGTACTGCCGATGGGAGAGCGTGCCTATAGCGTACGTTCGAACGCTTGCGCCGGGGCTCGAAGCCCAGTGATCGGCGGTTCCTCAGGGGAAGCGCTGATCGATTCACGCCGCGCCGGGCGTCTCGCGCAACATGAATTTGCCCGTGCTTTCCGGACAGTGGGGTACCATTACGTGCGGGCACCGAGAGATGTGAGGACGAGCGTATGATCAAGCTGTTTGCGACTGACCTGGACGGGACGCTGCTGAATGCGTTCCATAACGTCGACCGGACCATTGCCGACGCGATCCGCACGGTGACCGATGCCGGCGCGCACGTCGTCATCGCCACCGGCCGCACCATGCTGTCCAACCGCGACCACGGCTTCGACGGCCTTCCCGTCGAGATGTGCGGCGCCAACGGCTCGATCGTCGTGGGCCGCGAGGGCGTGCTCAAGACGTTCCCGGTCAATCCCGAGCTGCTCGAGCTGCTCATCCCCGCGTTTCCCGACATCTGCTTCGACTGCATCTCGCTTGACGGCACGTTCGCGACCGCATCCGCCGAGGTGCGCGATGCGGGGTTCGCGGCCGACCCGTGGTGGCGCCGCATCGCCATGCGCGGCATGCGCCAAGCGATGCAGAGAAGCATCCATTTCATGACCCCGCTCTCGGAGATCCTCAAGCATGAGATTTGCAAGGTCAACTGCCGCGTCGGCGACCCTGCGCGCTCCGATGAGCTCAAGGCGTTCATTGCCGAGCATTCCGACCTGGTGGTCAACGCGCCGTTTTCGCCCGTGATGTTCGAGTTGACCGACCCCGCGGTCAACAAGGGGGCTGCGGTCGCGTGGCTCGCGAACCACTTCGGCTACACGGAGGACGAGGTCGCGGTGTACGGCGACGGCGGCAACGACATCGCCATGCTCTCGCGCTTCGAGCACGCATACGCGACCGCCAACGGCAGCGATGCCGCCAAGCGCGCTGCGGGCAACGTGATCGGTCGCTGTGCCTTCCACGCGGTGCCGCGCCACATGGTCGACACGGTGCGGGCGCAACAGCTCCGCGGCGGCTACACGCGTATCGAATAGGCCCGGTGCCTTCTCCCGCCATGGGGGACGGGTACATGCGGCGGGGCGTGCCGGCCATCGCCTCCATTTTGCTATACTTGACGTTGACATACTTGTACGAACAAGATGGAGGCAGCATGATCCGCACAGACCGCGAGATCACCGACCGCGCCGAGCAGCTCGCCATCATCGACGCCTGCGACGTGTGTCGTGTTGCGCTCAACGGGGACGACGGCTATCCGTACATCGTTCCGCTCAATTTCGGCGTCGATGTCGAGGACGGTCAGGTATATCTCTATTTCCATAGTGCGAAACGAGGCCATAAGCTCGACCTTATGGCTCGCGATGCGCGCGCGGCGCTCGAGATGGATTGCGACCACAATTTCATCTTCTACGATGAGCGCATGAGCTGCGCCATGGGGTACCGCAGCGTCATTGGACGGGGCACCGTGGAGATCCTGCCCGACGAGCGCAAGGTCGACGGCCTCAAGATCCTCATGCGCCATTACCATGCGGAGGATTTCCCGTGGAGCACGAAGCTCGTGCCGGCTACGACCGTGTGGCGCCTCAAGGTCGAGTCCATGGTGGGCAAGTTCCGCGACAACGTGCATCCGGGCGAGAGCCGCTGGACGCCGCCGGCGGGTTGGAACGGTTTCGGCAGACTGTAGCCGGTCGCGGGGGGATGCTGGCTGGGGAGGTCCCCGTCAATCCGCTCCACATTTCCGCCCGTGAGGGATAGACGGGGGCCGATGACACAGAGCGGACCGTTTGGCACGCTAAATGCTCTTATAGACCCCCT